>JBHIUX010000036.1:0-9288 GCA_042138065.1 Nitrosopumilaceae archaeon | reverse complement strand
TCGCCAAAAAGATTCGTAGTAACTATGACATCAAAGGATTCTGGCTGTCTGATAAGATTCATGGCACATGCATCAACGTACATCTCATCAAATGTTACATCAGGATATTCCTTTGCCACTTCAGCACAAGAGCGTGCAAACAACGAATCAGTCACCCTCATTACGTTTGATTTGTGAACACAGGTTACCTTTTTTTGCAAGTTTCTCTGCGTCGCTATCTGGCACGCATATTTTGCAATCCTTTTTGATGCCTTTTCAGAAATAATTCTCATAGCTACTGCTGCATTTGCAATCTCAAACTCGTTTCCCATGTACAAATCCTCAGTATTCTCTCTTACAATTACCAAATCAACATCGTCTCGCAACGCATTCATGTTTGGATAAGACTTTGCAGGACGAATGTTTGCATAAAGATCTAAAGCTCGTCTCAAATACACGATAACATCAGCAGCCGACTCTCCAACTGGTGCTTTCAAACAAGCATCAGACTTTTTTATTTCAGAAAACGTCTCATCAGGCAAAGCCTTTCCAGTTTTTGCAAGTGCGGAATCGCCAGCTTCTAATTGTTTGATTTCAAACTTTACATCAAGCTTGTCATGAATTGTATTTAGTATAGCAATCGCTGACTCAGCTAATTCAGGTCCTATTCCGTCTCCTTTGATTAATGAAATGTTGTACATTCTATTACTCCATGTGTGGGGATTTGATAAATCTAGTTACTCGCTTTTTCTTTGAGCAGTTTTTTGAGCATTATTCTGTTCAAGCCATCAATTACTGCCTGAACACTGGTAGTTACAATGTCTTCGCCGACAGACTTTGCACTAGATGTGTTTCCTTGAGCATCCTCAACCTTTATGGTAACCTCACATAGTGCGTTAGAGCCGCCAGAAATTGATGCCAAGCCATATTCCTTGATTCTAACCTCTGAAATCTTTCCAGTGATTTTTTGAATTGCATTTAATGATGCATCAACTGGACCAACGCCGTGATCGGTTGCCGAATGCTCTGTTCCATCAATGTTTAGCTTTACAAATGCATAAGGCATCGTTCCAATTCCGGTGGATACTGAAAATCCGGTAAGCTGAACCATTCTCTTTATTCCGCGCTCCTTCATTATCTCACTTGCAATGGTGAGTAACTCCACGTCGGTGACACGCTTTCCCTGGTCTCCAAGGTTTTTGACCTTCTCCAAGATTTGCTTTGCCTGCTCCTTGTCTGGCTCTATGCCGTATTCTGCAAGCATTGCATTCATTCCATGAATTCCAGCATGCTTTCCTACCTCAAGCCAACGGGTTCGGCCAACAATTTCAGGCGAAATTGGCTCGTACGTTAATGGGTTTGATAAAACACCGTGTGTGTGGATGCCAGACTCGTGGCCAAATGCATTCTCTCCAACAATTGCCTTGTTTGGCTGAACCGTCATGCCGACTGTTTTTGAAATGAATCGGGATGTTTCGTAAAGTAGCTTGGTGTTAATGTTGGTCTCATACTTTTGATCAAACTGCAATGATTGTAACGCCATTACTAATTCCTCAAGTGATGCATTGCCAGCTCGTTCTCCAATACCATTTATGGTTACATGTGCACATGATGCACCAGCCTGAATGCCAGAGATTGCATTAGCTACTGCTAAACCAAAGTCATTGTGGCAGTGAACAGACACTGGAAGCTTTGTTGCCTCTACTGCATCTTTTGTAATTTGTGCCATGTATTGCGGTGTGGAATAACCAACTGTATCTGGAATGTCAACTCTGTCAGCTCCTGCCTTTGCAACCTCGCCAAAAACCTTTTTCAAAAATTCTCTATCACTTCTTGTTGCGTCTTCAGCTGAAAACTCTACTTGTAATCCGTGAGACTTGCCATACTCGACAGCTTCAATTGCCTTTTCTAGTGCACGTTCTCTTGTAATCTTTAGTTTGTACTCCAAGTGAATGTCTGATGTTGCAATAAATGTGTGAATGTACTTTAGTCCTGAATCAATTGCTGCATCGATATCCTTTTTGTTTGCTCGGGCCAATCCACAGATTTCAGCTTGCAAGCCTTCTTTTGCAATTGTCTTGATTGCGCGTCGTTCTCCTTCTGAAATGATTGGAAAGCCGGCCTCTATTGCATCAACGCCAAGCTCATCTAATTTTTTTGCAATGAGGACCTTTTGATCTGGCGATAACGATATTCCTGGGGACTGTTCCCCGTCTCGTAATGTGGTATCAAAGATTCTAACCTTCATGCTCCGCTCCTCTGCAATGCCGCAACTCCGGTTCTTGCAACATCAATTATTCCAAATGGCTTTGCCAATTCCTGAAACGCCTCTATCTGGTGAGGCGTGGCAGTCAACTCCACCATGATGGAATCCTTTTTCACATCGTGAACCTTGCCGCCATAGGCGTTTGCAAGCTTGTTAATCTCCATGCTATCATTTGGAGTACTCATTTTTATCTTAAAAATGGCCAATTCCCTGTACACCGTCTTGTGCTCATCTAGGTGTTTTACCTCTACGGTATCAATCATCTTGTCAAGTTGTTTTACGATTTGTTGAATTTGTTTTTCATCGCCGTATGTTGTGATAGTCATTCGTGAAAAGATTGGGTCTGCAGTTACTCCGACAGAAATCGAATCAATGTTAAAGTTCTTTGCACGAAATAGATTGGTGATTTTCCATAATATTCCTGGCTTGTTTTCAACAAGGATTGAAAGTATTGCTAACATCATTCCATCACGATGGCAATATCATGTCCTTTAATGGAGTTCCAGGAGCTACAAATGGTAACACGTCTTCTTCTGGATCAATTGGAATGTCAATTACGGTTGCAACATCACTCTTAAGACCGGCTTTGATTGCATGCTCTAGCTCATCAAGTGATTGTGCTCTGATTCCTTGTGCACCATATGATTCAGCAATTTTAACATAGTCTGGGCAGTCTTTTTGATCAACGCCAATCATTCTTCTGTCATAAAATGTTCGTTGCCACTGTGCAACCATTCCTAATGTGTAGTTGTTTATCAAAAATACAATGACTGGAAGATTTTCTAGTACTGATGTTGCCAACGAGTTTTCGGTCATGTTAAAACTACCATCGCCTGCAATGTCCACTACAGGAACACTAGGCTTTGCAGCCTTTGCGCCAATGGCAGCTGGAAATCCCCAACCCATTGTTCCAAGTCCAGTTGAGCTAAAGAAGGTTCCAGGTTGTATAACATTAAAGAATAATGATGCCCACATTTGGTGCTGTCCAACTTCGGTTGTACAGATTGCCTCGTGTGGTAAAACTTCGCGCAACTTTCTCAAAATTTTTGCAGCACTCATCTCACCTGGATGAATTTTCAAGTTTTCTCGCCAGTAATCTTTGGTTTCATTTACATGCTTGAGCCACTTGTTCTCATCAGTTTTTTTGATTGCCTTTTGCTGAAGCATCTTTATCATGATTCTTAGTGATGCACGAACGTCGCCAACTACCGCTACCTGAGTTGTTTGGTTTTTGCCAATCTCAGCAGGATCCACATCCATGTGAATGATTTTTAGACGCTTTTCAAAGTCTGCAAAGGTTCCAACTGAACGATCGCTGAATCTGGTACCAATTGCCAATACACAGTCGGCTTCTGTCATGAGCTTGTTTGCTTCTGCATGACCGTGCATTCCTATTGGGCCTAAAGATAATGCATGATTTTCAGGAAAAGAGCCCTTGCCTTTGAATGTAGTAACTACTGGAATCATTAACATTTCAGCTATTGCTTGCAATTCAGAAAATGCTGCTGAAATTATCACACCGCCTCCAGCTAGAATTATTGGTCTGTCAGCTGATAACAACATCTCAATTGCTTTCTCCACATTTACAATGTCAGGATCGGTCCAAGGATGATATCCTCTCATCTTTATTGTATCTGGAAAATTCATTTCAGCTTCGTTTTGCTGAACATCTTTTGGAATGTCAAGAAGAACGGGTCCTGGTCGTCCAGTTTCTGCAATGTAAAATCCCTTCTTTACGACTTCGGGAATTTCTTCAGGAGTTCGTGGTTGAAATGCATATTTCACACAAGGATTTGACATTCCAATGATATCGCTTTCTTGAAATGCATCGCGTCCAATCATTGGTACTGGTACTTGTCCAGTTACTGCAACCATTGGTGCAGAGTCTGCTTGCGCTGTTGCCAAACCGGTGATGATGTTTGTTGCACCAGGTCCTGATGTTGCAAAACAAACTCCAGGTTTTCTGCTAACTCTGCCAAAACCATCTGCCATGTGTGCAGCAGACTGTTCATGTCTTACCAAAATGTGGCGAATGTTGCTTTTGAATAGCTCATCATACATTGGAAGATTTGCACCTCCCGGTAAGCCGAAGACTTCCTTTACATCTTCTTTTTCCAATGCTTTCATCAAAGCTTTTGCGCCGATCATATTTTCCATTTAGTCATCAAACCTATAGTCCATAATTTTAACTGTTAAAAATGGACCACACTTTACAGTACTAGAACAACTAGCAGTACAACGCTCAAATCGCCAGTTGGTTTTCTTGTATTCATTGTGGTCAGAGTAAGACGTGGACGATAATTAATAAAGATTACGAGAGGAAATCATATGACATGTCAGAGAATCAAGAGTTAATCGATGTGATTGAAAAATTCTTTGAAGCTGGAAAAACCAAGGACCTGTCAGTTTTGCGAGAAATTCAATTAGATGACGCCAGGTTTTCAAGCTTTAGCGACGTTCCACCACATGATCTAAAAGATTTTGCAACATCAATTGCGCTTGAAGAATTAAGGTTTGTTAGCATTTCTGACTATGACTACAAGATAAAAAATCCAAAGATAAGTGTCTTTGATGATACTGCAATTGTTGCATTTGAGCTTCTTCAAACAGGAATGGCAGTAGACAACAAATCATTTACAGGTGAAGCAATCTCAATTGAGGGAAGAGCAACCTTTGTTCTAATAAAGAATACAACGTGGAAGATAGCTCACATCCATCTTTCAAAAATTAACTAGATTACTTTTTCTTTGGTTTATTTTTTGGATTGACTTGTTGTGGTTTTATTTTTTGTTTGTTTTGTTTTGGTGATTCTTTTGATTGTTTTTTGAACAAATCATATGCATCATTAACATTCAAGTTTGTATGAACTATAGCTCGCACTGCCTTTATCATTGCAACTGGAGAATCAGACTGCCAAATGTTTCGTCCCATGTCAACTCCAACAGCTCCTGCTTTAATGGCATTGTATGTAAGCTCTAGTGCTTCACGCTCTGGAATCTTTTTTCCACCTGCAATAATTACTGGAACGGGACAAGAGTTTACAACTTTTTCAAAGTCTTTACAATAGTATGTCTTTACAACATGTGCACCTTGCTCTGCTGCAATTCTGCATGCCAGTGAAAGATAACGAGCATCTCTTACCATGTCTTTTCCAACAGCAGTCACTGCCAAGACAGGTAGTCCATATTGTTCTGCTTCGTTTACAAGATTGCCAAGATTAACAATTGTTTGTTTTTCGTATTTTCCTCCAACAAAAATTGACATTGCAAGTGCACTTGCATTTACTCGAAGTGCGTCTTGAAGGCTAACTGTAATTTCTTCATTAGATAGGTCTTCGCCAATGATACTTGTTCCACCAGATACTCGCAACACTACAGGTACTGGATAGTTTGCATCAACTGATGTGCGAAGAACACCGCGTGTTAGCATCAAAGAGTCACAATATTTTATCAAAGGACGGATTGTTTGTTTTGGGTTTTCCAAACGCTCAGTTGGTCCTAAAAAGTAACCATGATCAACTGCTAGCATGACTGCTCGATTATTTGCAGGTTTGATGATTCGCGCTAGTCTGTTTTTTAATCCCCAATCCATTTTTCTTCGATTTTGAAAGAAACAAAAACGCCTTTCTTAAGCCTTTCTCACTTTGTTATGATGATTTTCATTGCATCAGAACCATCATGAGCATGCTCAAATGCTTTCTGAGTTTCAGAGATAGAATATTTGTGAGTTATCAGACTCGCAACATCAGCACGTGATGATTTTATCATCTCCAATGCCTCTTTTGTGTCATGGTCTGATGCAGCATAACTAGTTGTAATTGTGATTTCCTTAGAGTAGACTTTGCTCATATCAACGTTCAGAGTAGCGCCTTTTGATGGAACGCCAAACATCATGATAGCGCCGCCCTTTCTAACAAAGTCAATTGCATCCTCTAATGCTTTGAGGCTTCCAGTGGCAACGATTGCAACATCAACTCCACGGTTTTCTGTCTCACTTAGAATTTTTTCCTTGTTGGAAGGGTCTTTTGAGTTTAGTGACATGGTTATTTGAAACTTTTTTGCAAAATCCAAACGAAAATCATTTACATCAAGGCAAAAGATTTTTTCAAATCCGTTGTCTTTTGCAAGCATGATGTGCATCATGCCAGTTGGTCCAACGCCAAAGATTGCAACAGAGTCTCCTTTTTTGTGAGAGAATTTTTTCCAAGACCTTACACAGCATGCAAGTGGCTCAATCATTGCAGCCTCATCAAAGCTCATCGAGTCTGGAATTTTCAAAACACCACCGTGAGTTACATTCCATTCTGGAACTACATACTCTTCAGACAATCCACATGGAGAAAGATTAGTTTCATAATATTTTGGACACATTGTTTCGTTTCCATGATTGCAATAGTGGCAATCATAACAAGGAACGTGGTGATGTGTAAAAACACGGTCTCCTTTTTTAAAATCAGATACATTAGAGCCAACCTCAATGATTACGCCAGCTGGTTCATGGCCAAGCTTCATTGACGGCTGACCATACTTTCCAAACACCTTTTCTAAATCAGAGCCGCAAATTCCACAGGATTCCATTCTAACTAAAATATCGCCAGGACCAAGTGTTGGCTTCTCAGTTTCTTCAACAGAAATGGTTGACTCTTTTTTTACAAAAGCGGTTTTCATGCCAAATCAAGCCTAATTGCCATTAAATAATTTTCAGGCTTAGACTCCGAGGATTTTTTTTAGCATCACTCTGTAATCAACGTCTGCTTTTTGGCTTCCAACAGAAGGCAATGCAAACACAAGTGTAGATTTTTCAGCGCGCAGGTTTGTGAGCTGGTCATTGATTGGCTCTGAAATATCATCACTTACCAGAACTAGTCCAACTTCTTGATCATCAGTTAGTTTGGTGATTTCTTGTAATGCTTTTTCAGGGGTTTCAGAAACAACGCCGGGAACTCCTGCTAATTGAAAGCTGGTGACAAATGCCTTACTTCCAACAGTGACGATTTTCACAATATGCAGTTTTTTCTTTCCAATTTAACCGTTTTTGGAAAATTAACACTGGAAAGATTGATTTAGAGTTTAGTTTGATACAAAATCCATGTCAGAAATAGATTCGGCAAAAGATGTTTATCTTTTTACTCATGGTAGAATGGATTTGCAAGAAAAATCTGTCAACGCCTTGTTAGCAAAAGGATTTTCAAAAGAAAAGATAATCACTGCAATGCCAGACAAGGTTGGCGCAATTGGGGACTATATGGCAATGTTGTGGATGCCACCAAATCCTGATCATATCAAAATACAAAAAATTACAAAGGTGGAACAGGTAGAACCAGAAGGAATGACTGGATTGTGGAAAGGAGTTTCAAAAGAAGACTTGTTTACAATTCCATTAGGATAAAGTTCTAGCACATCTATTCCATGTTCATTTTTCTAAAAATTTAGTTTCCTTGAATGGGAACGAAGACATTTTCTAGATTTTGAACCCAAGATAGCCAAGTGGATTTGATATTTTTAGGTCCTCCAACATAAAAGTCTGCAAAATAGTAACCTGTTTCTTCAAGATTTTTTGTATCGACGTTTCTATTTTTCAACAAATCCAAGGTATCATTCATTTCAGTTTCATCATGGAATCTTCTCTGCTTTAGCGGACCTATCTGTGTATTAATCAATGAAAAATTGTTTTCTTTGAAAACCCTTTCAATATCTTCCATCGAAAATATTCTTAGAACAGTAAAAGCAAATATTGGCAATGGTGATTTGTCGTAAATATTATCAAAAATTCTAGCAAAAGATTTACAACCAATATAACCAACGCAGCCTGTAGAGATGAAAAGATCAATATCACGTATTGTTTGTTGAAACTCTGAGGATCCAGACTCTTTTTCTAGATTCACACAAAAACTATTCTCACACAGTCCAGCTTTTTCAGCAAAATTCAAGGCAGAAGAAGACGTGTCAACAAGATAGAATTCAAGATTATCATCCTTGTTTGGTAATTCATCAAAAAAGTTCTGTGTGGATTTAATTGATGGATGAGGATCTTTTGTAACAAAAAAGTCATCCAACTCCTCCATCACCAATTGATGATTTAGTAATGCAGAGTTTATCCCATAAGAGCTTCCTAAATCCAGAATCTTAACTGGTCTTTTTTTATAATTGAGGATGCGTTCAGCAAGATGTTTGTAAAGTGGTTTAGTTTGATCAGGAATTCTATATTCAAGATTTTTCATCTCTTCAAGATATGGTGTTGGGTGGTCTTGAGTGTAAATATTTGAAAAATCTTTCTTAACAACTAATTCTTCCATGTTGGGGATAGGTTATCATTTTACCGCTTATAAAACAAACTATGAAGTTGATGGTCGCAGGCACACCAATAACTGTTGTGAAATGAAAATTTAGCAGCATTAGCTAAAACCTACTCCAAACTTGTCGCCTTCTTGCATAGGATCAGCTGAATCCGAATCTTTAAGCTTTAGGTAAAGTAATGCCTCATACACTAGCTGCATTGCAGTTTCATCATTATGTTTGAAATTTTCTTTTGCGTAATCATGATATTTTTTTAGTTTTTCAGGGTCTTGCTCATCTGGAGACATTTTATCGTCTGTCATCAGCGAAGCAATTTTTTCAATCTGAGAGTTGTATTCTGTTTCATCCATGTTTTGCAAATTTCCTTTAATTTTTAGAGTTTAGAAGCTGTTTTTTTAATACTGTTAACAATTAGCATCTTCTTTTTTATGTCAAGCTCAGGCTCTACAGTTACTAAAATTGTATATTTTTTGGTGTATACTACTAGCATCGTTACATTTTCTCGCTCAACATGAACGTACCTTACCTTGCCAAGTTGTTTGTCAAATTCCTCTCTCATTTTTCGTCGTTCTGCGACCTGCATGCAAAAATGCTCATCCTCTTTTTGGGATTCAAGCGAGGTCTTTCCTTTCTTCATAATACCTTCGACAATGTTGCCTTTCAGGTTAACCATTCCAACAAATCTCATTTTAGGATCCAAGTCTATGATTTTCTCAGCCGCTTTGCGCAAAATTTCTTGTTTTGATG
>JBHIUX010000035.1:0-9441 GCA_042138065.1 Nitrosopumilaceae archaeon | reverse complement strand
GGAAAAAACTAGTAATTCACGAAGTTATAGAATACAAGTTTGATGATTGGGTAAAGCAGATTGCTTTTTCAAGTAGAACCTCAGGCGGAGGTATTCCCACAATGCAATGGGCTGATGGGGTTGTCTTTTCACCAGTAAATTTTCCAACAACTAATGCAGTGATGGAAGAACAGCTTAAAGGAATCCTTCATTGGTCATCAATATCTTTTGCTTTAAAGGAAAAATTCGAGAATCAAATTGTTACAGAAAATGCCACTCTAAACCTAGTTGATGTAAGCGTGAATGAAATTTTTCGCAAATTAGCAGTAGAGCTTAAAAAGCAATCAAAGTATTCTAACTAAGATGCCAGAAGATATACTAGATAATGTAAAGGAGCTTCTCAACAAAGAGATAGGAGATAAAAAAGTCCTAGAGCAAATTAAACGTGCAGCTGAAAATAATGAAGCAATTTCAAATTATGAAAGAAATTATGTTAGAAAACTAATTGATGATCTTAGAAAACCACCAGAACCTGAAATAGAAATTCCACCCGAAAAACCTACAGAAATTTCACAACCTCAAGAACAAGTAGCTACTATACCATCACAACTTCAAACTTCTACAATTGTAACTCATAAACCTCGTGACAAAACAAATATCAAAGTAATAATTGGCGGTGCTGCAATTGCAGTGGCAATTATTGTTGCAGTCGTTCTAGGAACAGATGGAATTGATGTTGGACCTGGAGGTTCTATTTCAACTCCAAGTTCTGGATTATTAGATTTAGATCAATCATCGTATAATAAAGGAGATATTATTTCAGTTTCAGGAAAATCAAAAACCTCTCTGGGCAATACAATTAGTTTATCCATTGAAAATGCAAACGGTGAATTAATCTGGACTGAAGACATTCGAATTAAAGACAGTGGAGAATATTCCACCTTAGTTATTGCAGGTGGACCAGGATGGGAAAACAGTGGAACATATACACTAAAAATGAAACATGGTAGTGAAGAAACACAAATTACTTTTAGTTTTAAAATTATTTAGTTAGATGGGTAGGAGTTACACCAATTATCCCAAGATAGATGAGATCAGGGCCGAAACAAGTTTGGCCATTATTGGTGTAACATTTGAGATATATCGAAATGACACTATAATCTACAGCTAGTTACATTGTGTAACAACAAAAAGTCCTAAAACTCTATTCTGATAATGTATGTTACACCAAGAAATGTGTGCCTATATCGCAGGGCTTGAAACGACATGGAAATGAAACTACAAATCTTGGCGCAACACTGGATAGTATAACGCGTAAAATGGTATAACACACAGCTTGTGATTTTATGTAACAACTAGTAATTCAGAAAAGTTACAGACAACCATGACTCAAGAAAAAAGGCTCTTGATACACTACCAAATATCAAATAATTGAAAAATGTATTACATCCTTTTAAACGAGATGCCATGTTTTCTATATCTTTGATAAAGTGCAAAAACATAGATTATATCAAACACAAAGATAGCAACAAAAAGAAATTGTAAAAGAGTAGAATCTTGAGCAATGGGTCGGTACAAGTAAAAAGCTAAACTACTAAGTCCGGTTCCAATCGTCTTAAAAATGGCGATGTAAATTGACTGTCCTCTAATGTCATTCCTACTCATCAACATTACAATGAACAAAACTGACATCATCAAATTCTGACCAAATGCAGCATATGCTCCTGTAGAATCATCAAATTCGTGATTTATTGCTAAAATCATTGGCAATGCAGTTGCTAGACCCAATCCAAACATAGCGTAAAATTTCCAATGTGATAATTGTGGAAACTCCTTCTGACCAAACTTTAGAAATTGATAAACAATTATTGCGTCCAAAGAAAACCAAATATAATTTACATAAAGCTGAGGTGGAGAATGTGGATGAATAAAAGCAAAAATTGCTTCCCATGAAATATTTGCACAAAGTGCAGCAAATGGCATTCCAAATGTATTATCCTTGAATCCACGTCTGATGATTAGAATATAGGTTGCAGACCAAAACAGTCCTCCTACCATCATTATTTCAGTGAACATGTCGTATTTTGAATCACATTTTCATTAATTATGAGTTTTTATTTTGGATCGAAAAATTGGATATTTTAGAAAGCTTTCTTAAATCTATGTTAAAATTTTAAAAATTAATTCATTGTTTTTGATTTTGTAGCAACATCATAAGTTTCTTCAACCGTAGAAACAAAGATTTTTCCATCACCTGGCTTTCCAGTATGTGCTGCATTCATTATTGCATTAACCATTTCATTTACTTTAGAATCCTCAAGAATAACTGAAATACAATCTGTCCTGTTATACTCTGCAACATATCTTGCTGCAGCTCTTGGACCTCTGACAAGTGGTCTTTCACCAGATCCTCTTCCTCTCGCTTCAGCAATTGTCACTCCATGTGCACCTGCTTTCATAATTGCGTCAACTACCGCATTTCGTCTAATGCTAGGAATCATTGCATCAACTCTTTTCATAACTGCCCTTCAGGACTCTTTTTTTATCAAATTAAAAGATTTTTTAGCTGAGGCTAATTTGTCTAATAAGTTTGCTCAGTTTACAAACAATTTGATACACAGAACGTGAAAAAACCAAATTTTGATGAAATTTTGTGAAAGTGCTGAGATATCTTGGCTGTATGATTATAGGTCATAATAAGGTCCTAGAACACTGGCTAGAAGGTGGCAATGATGTTTACTTTACAGTTTGTTCTCAATGCAACAGACAATGGAGAATGAAACAACTTTCAGAAAAACCACGATTGATTATCAAAACTCGCACAATAAAGATTCGAGCCCATGGAAAAATAATCCCTACACCAATTGCACCAAAAATTTCTATTCCAAACAAAATTCACAAAAAACAACTAGTAAATATTTATTTGATATAAGAAATATTTTAATTTTTAAATTGTTTTTCTAAAAACTCTAAAAACAATTCACCTTCAAACTCTGTATAATCTGCTATGATTTCAGTTTCTAAATCTGTTAGAAAATGATTGTAAACAGTTTCTCTTTCATGTTTTAAAGGAGGAGAACAAAAACACATCTCAGACCATTGAATTGTATTGGGCGCAGTTATTTTTGCCCGTTTCATAGAATTTATAATTTCTTGACCATCTGGTTTTTGATTTTGGATTGTACCATCAGTTAATTTTCGATAAAATTCACCCATTTTTTCTTCAATAAATTTGGCTTTGACTGAATAAATCATAGGAATTTACTCGTTGTACACCATGAGTTCTTTTTCTTCAAGAAGTGCATGCAAGTTATGAACAGAACGATAAACATCTGCCTCTTTTTTTGCCCCTGTACAAACAAGTTTTCCAGAAGCAAATAACAAAATTACAGTTTTTGGATCAAGCATTCTATGTATTAGGCCTGGAAATTGTTCAGGTTCATACATACTTCGTGGCAGCACACGTGCCGCTCTTTCAAGATGAATTTTCCCCCCCAAGTTAATGGCTGCAACAATATTTTGGACAACAATTATAGCATCTTTTTTAATTTTGATTCCACCTTTACGTAATTTCTGTACCACTGTTCTAACAGCTTTTACTGCCATTTCTTCAGATTTTGCTCCAGTGCAAACCATTTTTCCAGTTCTAAAAATCAATGTTGCAGTTCTTGGAGTTTTTAATCGAAATACCAAACCAGGAAACTGATCAGGATGATATTCGGTGTCTGGAAACTTTTCTGTAACTTCATTAAGATCAATTTTTTGATCAACTGATGCAGAAGCCACAACATTTTCAACACTAACAATGGGCTTTGTTTGAGGCATTTTGTCTCCTTTTTAGGCCCTTTATATATAGATAGTAAATCTTTCTCCAAATTTAGAATTTTTAGTGATGTCCAACTAATCGATATCTTTGCTCTTCATCAATAATGTCCATTGTCAATTCTTTTTTGTTTATGTTGGTTTTTGGAAATTTGACATCAAAAAATCCTAACTTTCCTTTGTATGGAATTGGAATTCGAAATAATTTTGGATTTTTTAACATAAAACCATACTTTCTATTAAAAAAATCTGATGAAGCAAGATGTTTTTTAAAATCAGCTTTAACTTCTGATTTTGAATTGTATTTTTTTACATCAACAATCTCCACTTTTCCAATGATGGCACCTGTAACAGGTTTTTTTAAAATTTTTAATCTTTTACAATCCTTTGTTTTAATCTTTAATGGAGAATGAATCAAAAACTCTCCACGAAAATTTGTATTCCATTTTCTTAATTCAATTGTTTTTTTTCCAGACACAATTAAATCTGCAAAAGGTTGTGAAACAGAAAGACACTTCATTATTCTTATTCAGTAGCAATTTTTATCAATTCAGAAAGTTGTTTGGTTTTTCCTTCAGGAAGTTCTGTAATTCCGCCACTCAAACTTTCGGCAACAATGCCTTTGCCTGCTAGTACATTTGCTGCCATTAGTGATGTATTTCCAGCCATACAAACTAACAACGATTTGCCTTTAGAACCTTCGAGAGCTTTACTTAGTTCTTCTGGAATTTGTTGTGTTGCAATTAGC
Source organism: Nitrosopumilaceae archaeon (assembly GCA_042138065.1). GTDB lineage: Archaea > Thermoproteota > Nitrososphaeria > Nitrososphaerales > Nitrosopumilaceae > DRGT01. The sequence continues at coordinate 4,892 of JBHIUX010000035.1, read as the reverse complement.
TCATTTACTGTTCTTGCCTTTGGCACCGAGATCTTGTTTTTATCGACTCCAAGAGATTTTGCAATTACCTCTATTCCCTCCTCACGTGGTGTATACTGGTTATGAACCCAAATTATCCTATCATAATCTTGTACATTTGATACAGCTTCTTCTAGAGAGACTTGAGTACGTTTCTTTTTTCCAATTTCTTGCAAATTCTTTCTGTATTTTTCAATTCCATCAGCAATTATTACGACAAAGTTTCTACCGTTGCCATCTTTTATCATTTTTAGTACTGCAAAAAGAGCAAGAGCGCTACTTTCTCCTATATCATACCCTTTGTCTACAAAAAACTTGAGAAGATACTTGGCTTTTTCAAAATCTACTTCATATTCTCCAGCATATCTTTCTGGTTCATAGAATCTTAGGCCATCAGCCTTTGCTTTTGTTCTAATTCCTGCCACATCTTGATTGGGAGATGGAAATACAACATGTGTTGTCTTTTTTCCATATTTTTCAGACAAATATCTGCTTATTCCACCAGACGTTCCGCCAGTTCCAAATGTACATACAACTTCAAAATCTGCCAAAGAACTTCCCTTTTCTTGTAATTGTTGGTCTATTTCTGGCGCAGTTACCATCCTATGCACATCGATGTTTAGTTGATTGTCATACTGCTCTGGACAGAAAAAGCCATAGATCTTTGCAAGAAGCTTTGCCAAGTTAATGATGTCCTGATCAACTAAAAGGGATTCTGCCTCTGATATTGAGTCATCGAAAATTTTTGGATCAAAACCAAGCTCAAATAACTGTGAACGAATATTTGCAGCAGTTGCTTTAGCAGTCAGAAGATCTTGGTTGTTTTTCATTCCGGGAGCTGGACATATATCCATGTCTAAATCCATAATGCGAATATTTTCATTTCTTAATTCCTTGAAGACTCCTTCTTGCAGCTTCCTCGACACAAGTGTGACAACACTTAGTCCAAGTTTAGATAATAACCCAAGAGATATTCCCAAATTTCCTGAAGTTGCTTCAATTATTGTTTGTCCACTTGAAACCTTTCCTGAAACAATTGCATCATGAATAATATGCACCGCAGGTCTGACTTTGATTGAGCCAGTAAGCAAATTAGAATCAAACTTGCCAAAAACTTTTAGATCTACATTGGAAAGATCTAAGTTGTACACTCTTTTTGCACATTCTTTCAAATCTTCAGAAATATCAATCAGTGGTGTAGCGTTGACAATTTTTTCACCGCCTTTCCCTTCTAAATGAGGAACCTTACTCCAAATCTCCTGTTCAAAGCGCTCAAGTAGAACACTGTCCATGTCGCTATCTAATTTTTACTTAATTTAGAACTTTCCTATTATGTAGAAATAATTTAGGTTAACCTTCTCCCAAAACATTTAGAACTTTTTTTGGAATATCATTTAACCTACTTACAGCAAGAGTTCTTTCATATCCTAAATGTCTTAGATTATTTGCAATCATTGTAGCACGCATAGTATTTGGTCCTAAACCAAGTGCAACCATCTTAATTCCCATTGATTTTAATGATTTTAACATTGAACGTACAGCATTAGGATCAGATGGTTCTCCATCCGTTAATGTTAGAAAAACATCCGGCCTTTTTGATTGCATGATAGGATACATCTTATCGTACACTTCAGCTAAGGGAGTACTGCCATTAGCAGAAATCTGTGCTAGTCTTTTTGCACAAACATTGTTCCATTTCATATCGTCAGGTTTCACCAACCAACAAACAACTGAACGAGCTTGTGTACTAAAAGCATAAACTGCAAATTTTATTTTCAGATATGATAGAACTTCACATAAGGCTAAAGTTGCTTTTTTGTATTCAAGCTGATCTGATGCAATGCTTGATGAATGATCTAACAAGATCACAATTTTTGTTTTTATGGTCTTTTTGATATCAGTGAAAAATGGTTCATGACCTTCAATGTATGATTCTTCATCAAACTCTTCTCCAGAACTAAGATGATGCTCTCTCCATCCTGATTTCCAATCCTTGAACTTTGTTTTTAGACTGTTAATAAGATCCAAATCATAAATTGTAGTTTCATCTACATTTGTTGATTTTGGAATCTGAACTCCAATAGTTTCAAGACCAAGACCTATGTTATCATTTTTCTTATTTTCATCAAGAAGAACTTTGTATTCATCAAATACATTCTCTCCTTTAATTACAGCCTTTGGATCAACTTTACCAAAATCTCCTTCACGGTGTTTTGAAACTGTGATAAGAGATTTTAGAAGTTCTTCTTCAGTGAGAGGCATACCTGGTTTTATTTTTGGAAGCGCCATAGGGATTGTCATCAATGAATCAATGTCTAAGATATTGATTATTTCTGGAATTTGTTTTTCAATCCATTCTGTTTCATAGTTGTTATCTAATGCTTTTTGAAGAATTTTTTTTGCAAATTCAGATGCATTGTGTACTTTGTCATAATGACTTGGTTGGACTTCGCCTTTAATTGCTCCAAACAAAAAATATTGGAAAAATGCCTCAACAATCCTTGCTTTTCCATAAATGGAGTTTAGTAATGGTCGATAATTCCATTGAAAACCATAATTGAAAATAATCTCTTCGTCCATTCCTCTCCAAATTTTTCTTCCAAGTAATTCAATTCGTCGTGTCTCAATTGTATTGAGAATAAATCCAAAGGCATGATCATTGCTGAGAATTTTTTTGCAGAATTTTATCCTCATTGCCTCATACCATAATGCAGCACGAAATTGTCTATATCTTTGAAAATCATTTCCTACGAATTTTTCAATTGGAGGTAAGATCACTCTTTTTTCTTTGAGCCTTGTTTTTGTATCAGTTTTATCAGAAAATTCTACTGTAACGTTTTCTTTTCCTGACCATCGTCTAACAAGAAATGTAGCAATTTCAATCAGTGTGTCCTGACGTAAACTTAGTGCTTGCATCTAGTTACCAAACATTGAGGTAATGATGTCACTTACTTTTTGGTATTCAACATTTCCCCATTGTGCATATACATTTCCAAAAACTATGTTTGCAGCTTCTTTTGGAGAAATTCCAGAATCAAGCATTTTACCATAAGAAATAGTTTCTCTAAGACTTGGAGAATAGTATAATTCTTCAACTGCTGCGGCTTGACGTAAATTGTTTGCAAGTTTTATTCCCTGAACAAGTTCATTATCATGATTTCCTGAAACATATTTTTTTACAATTTGTAACTCAATTTCTTCTGGAGGATATTCAAGTCTGATTCTTACAGGAAATCTACTAAGAAGTTGAGGTGGTAATTCCTTTGTTCCAACATGCGTGAGTGGATTAATTGTTGCAACAACAAACCAGTCTTTATTTGCATTAATCAATTCTCCTGATGCTTCTTTTAAGACAATTTGTCTTCTATCATCTAATGCTTCATCTAATCTCAATAGAACATCAGCTTCTGCAGAATTTATTTCATCAAGATATAGCAAGCTTCCCTCCTTCATCGATTTTATCAAAATTCCCTCATCAAAACCAACAGATCCTTCAGTTAGCGTTTTGGTTCCAACTAGATGACTTTCTCTTGTTCGAAGACTAAAGTTAATTGTTTCAAGTTTTTTTGATTTTCTTTTAGCAAAGTCTCTAACCAAAGTAGTTTTTCCTGTTCCTTTAGGACCAATAATGAGAACAAATAATCCGGCCTCATAGGCCTTGTTTAGTATTTCAATTGAATTATTCCAGTCTAGATAGCTTGTTTCTTGTAACAACTTTCAATTCTACTTGGAACTTTTTTTACAAATAAGTCTTAGTTTTGAAAAGACACTAGTTTGGCATTAGATTCATCTAATACGCTGTGTAGTTTCTTACTCCAGTCGTAAAATCCTTCAGGAGTTTCTGGATAGTTGTAATAATGTTCTGTTAGCCACTTGTTTTGCTGAGTTGTGTATTTGAGCCCATTTGCAAGTTTTTTGTTTAGTGCCCCGCGAATCATCATTCCTAATTTTCCTAGACTACTAAAGTCAGGATGTTCACCTTTTGAAATTGCTTCAACATCAAGATTTCCTAAAAAGTGTTTCATTCCATAACTAATTTGTTCATTTGTTAGAGTTTGAATTAATCTTCTAAATAGTTCAAGACCTGCAGTTTTGTATCCATATTCGTTAATGAATTCTTTATTGTATTTCCATAATCCTTTTTCAGTAACATCTCCTGCCTGTATTGCGTCTACAGCACATTTTCCAATAATTGTTCCTGCAACTAATGCAGGTCCTATTCCTCCTGCATCAAGCGGTTTTGGCATCCAAGCAGAATCTCCAACTATCATGTAGCCATTTGCAACCATACAATCATTTTGTCTTCTGACTGAAACTTGGAAATTTCCAGTAGCATTGTATTTGTCTTCAGGATCAGTTGAAAGTCTTGGATTTTTTATTGCCCTATTTCTTTCAACATATTCATTAATTAACATAGAAACATTGTCATTTTTTCCTAGTCTTTTGTTTCTTTTTTCTAAAAGCGTTTTTTCTACTCCTAATCCAATGTTTACTTTGTTTTCACCTTTGGGAAACACCCATCCATAACCACCTGGTGCAATGTCTTGATCTAAATGAATTATACAATAATCAGGATCAAATTCTGACAAATCCTCTTCTCCCTTATCAAAATACATGATGTGTCTTCCAGTTGATTCAACATCTATACGATCAATTTTCTTTTCAACCTTGTCAGAGTTTTGTAGTTGGTTTCTTAGCATTGAAGTAATTCCAGTTGCGTCAATTACAAGTTTGGCAGTTTTTTTGTATGGTTGTTTGTTTTTGTTATCTATTCCTTGAACTCCAATTACTTGACCATTATCATAAACCAAACCTGTTAGATTAACTTCAAAATCAAAATCAATTCCCATTTTTTTAGATCTTTCATTCTGACG
>JBHIUX010000034.1:0-9798 GCA_042138065.1 Nitrosopumilaceae archaeon | reverse complement strand
TTCATCACTACCTTCTCCTGTCCACCAGTTGTTCTAATTGCGAAAAGATGAGACTTTACTTCTTCAGCCAATTTTACCTATCCAAATGTAATAACAGAGAATACGAACTGAATTATAAACCCAATCGTCCCAACACCGCCAATTCCAAGTAAGACAAGTCTAAGGTGCTGCATGTAATCATCCTTGTCTGATTTTCTTGCAAGCTTCATGGTATTTACCATGTTTTTGAGTGTCTGCTTTGGATTCATTGCTGGAAATTAATATGGTGTCCTTATATCTTTTATCTCATGGAATTGCTTGTAGCCTACCAGGATGATCCTGCAGGTCATAACATGGCCAAATTCATCGCACAAGATATGCAAAAAGACGGTGAACTTTATCGAGGAAAATATTTTGATTTAGTAATAATTCCAACTCCTGCAATTTCTGCTGATTGGCTAGAAGAAAAATATCATTATGACGGATTTGTTTTTCTTTCAAAACATGCAGCAGAATCTGGTGTTTTAGCACTAACATGTCACAGCACTGGAAACTTCTCAGAAGCGAAGTTTGGGGGAAAAGACAGACAGGTTGCTATTCCAAATCCATCATTACAAAAAAAATATCTTCAAACACTATGGGAGAATAAAAAAAACTTTTCAGATTTTCAAATTACAATTGAAGCAACGCATCATGGTCCAACTGCTTTAAACAAACCTGCACTGTTTATTGAAATTGGTACCACAGAAAAACAATGGACTGACACTAATCTTTGCAATTCTGTAGCAAAGATAGTTGTTCAAGTAATGAAAAGCGAATCAAAGTATTATCCTGTCGCATTGTGTTTTGGAGGAACACACTATCCTGAAAAATTCACAAAGGAACTCTTAGAGGGAGAGTATGCATTGGGAACAGTAATTCCAAAACATGCTCTTGATTTTTTGGATGAGAAACTATTCAATCACATTTTAGATCGGAATAAAATGGCAAAAAGTGCTATGCTTGATTGGGGAGGTCTAGGATCAAATAAACAAAAAGTTTTAGATTTTCTTAATAAAACCAATCTTGAGGTAATCAGGCTTTGAGTCTTGAAAAAATGGTCTACAAAAAACTGTTACAAGTTCCTAAAGGACAAATCACAACTTATGGTGAGCTAGCAAAAGCTGTTGGTATAAAGAACGGCCAAAGAGTAATCGGTAGAATAATGAACAAAAACCCATACCCTGCAATTATTCCATGTCATCGAGTTGTTAATTCAAATGGAAAAATTGGCGGTTATGCATATGGCATTGATGTAAAGAAAAACATGCTGTCAAAAGAAGGTGTAAAAACTGAGAATGGAAAAATTTTAGATTTTGAAAAAAGAATTTTTAGATTCTAAAACTATTTGGTTTTTACTTCGTCGATAAGTTGTCTCAAGTGAGCCTTGTTTCTTACCGTATTTCCGCCTACTTTTTTGTATAATGACCAAAACTGTGGATTTGTTATATCCTTTCTATCCTTTGCAACCTTTAGCAAATATCGTAATGCACGAACCTTCTTTACATAGACTTGTTTTTTTCCAACTCTGGCCCCTTTTGATCCTTTTTTAGAACCAGCCGTTCTACCTCGTTTACTTTTTTGAATCTTTTTTAGTTTTGCACGGCCACGAGATGTTCCTTTGAATGGTTTTATTTTAACAGTGTTTGCAGTAATTAAACTTCTAATGTTGTCACGAGTGATTGCATCTGTAATGTCATCAACATGCTCTGCATCAAACCATATGCGATGAACTCCAACTCCTGTGACTCTTGAAACGAGTCGCTTTTTAGCTCTAAGATTTACTACCACTTGCAGTCACCCTTGCATTAAAAACTTTGAACTTCTTTTCCAATGCATTTGTCATGATCTCTCTTCGTTTCTTTGCTCCAACACTATGACCAATTCTTATGCCATCTGTTTTTGGATTTAATTTTTCTAAATCATTAACATTGTAAACTAAATTATCTGTAAAACCTGATGGGTGCAAATTTTTTGCAGAATTTGGTCCACCATAACCAATTTTAACAATTCCTGGTCGACCACGACTTTTTTGTTTTCTTTGGTGGTTGTCAACACCTTTTGGTTTTCTCCAAGTGGTCTGCAATCTCTTGTAACGCCAGCTCTCTGGTCTTTTGAATTCAGGTCTATTTGATGCAACCTTTTCTCGAAGCTCTAATTTTTCTTTGTTGATCGGCATGAAGATGAGTCTCGAAATTTGGAATAAATAGGTTCCTGAATTGTTTGAAAAATACACAAGAGAAAACAGATAATAAGGAAATTTTTGTCGATTCGCATATCTAATGGCTTCACTCAAAAGCTTTGAAGCAATTTTAGGGGATACTGCATGACCGATTCTACTGTAGGAGTCACAAGTAAATTTTCCTCGCAGCTAGAAAACTTTGGAATTAAACCATCCAAAGTTCACAGAAATCTTAGTGCACAAGAACTAGTTAATGTCGCAGTACAGAAAAATGAGGGAATTGTGACCTCGACAGGCTCACTTTCAGTAAAAACTGGAAAATATACGGGCAGATCGCCAGATGACAGATTCATCGTATATGATGACGAAACTCATGATACGGTGGATTGGGGAAGCATTAACCACCAATTCCCGGTTGGGAAATTTGATAAAATTCTTGAAAAGATGAAAAAGTTTGTAGAGTCAAAAGAGCTTTATGTTTTTGATGGATTTGTTGGAGCAGAAAAAGAAAACAGACTTGCAATTAGAGTGATCAATGATCACGCGTGGCAAAATCTTTTTGCAAGACAATTGTTTATCCGACCATCAAAGGCTGAACTTGAAGAACATGAACCGGAATTCACATTAATGTGCATTAATGACTTTGAAGCAATTCCTGAGGTTGATGGAACAAATTCTAATGTTTTCATTCTAATTGATTTAACTAAAAAAATAGTGCTAATTGGTGGAACCAGTTATGCAGGTGAGATGAAAAAGTCAATGTTTGGTGTAATGAATTACATTCTTCCAGCTAAAGGAGTATTTCCAATGCATTGTTCTGCAAACATTGGAAAAAATGGTGACACTGCACTCTTCTTTGGTTTATCTGGTACAGGGAAGACCACACTTTCTGCAGATCCATATAGAATGTTGATTGGTGATGATGAACACGGATGGTCTGATCACGGCGCATTTAATTTTGAAGGTGGTTGTTATGCAAAATGTATCAATCTAAGCCAGGAAGCAGAACCACAAATTTGGAATGCAATAAAGTCAGGAGCTGTTTTAGAAAATGTTGTAATTGATAAAGAAACACTAAAGCCTGATTTTGATGATAATAGTCTCACTGAAAACACAAGGGCTGCATATCCACTTGATTACATTCCTGGAGCTGTAATTCCAAGCATTGGTGGTCATCCCAAAGTTGTTGTATTTTTAACAGCTGATGCTCTCGGTGTTTTGCCCCCCGTTTCTAAATTAACGAAGGAAGGTGCAATGTTTCATTTTATGTCTGGATACACAAGCAAGCTAGCTGGAACAGAGCGTGGAATCAAAGAACCAAAAGCAGTTTTTTCAGAATGCTTTGCAGCTCCCTTTATGCCTCGTCCTGCAGAAGTTTATGCAAAAATGCTTGGTGAAAAAATCAAAGAACACAACACCGTGGTTTATCTCATCAACACTGGTTGGTCTGGTGGGCCTTATGGTGTTGGCAAACGAATCAAAATAAAGTACAGTCGGGCAATGGTTACAGCTGCTCTAACTGGAGCGCTAGATATTGTAAAATACAGACACGATGACGTGTTTAATTTAGATATTCCAATAGAATGCCCTGATGTTCCAGCAGATATTCTAGACCCAAAAAACACTTGGGTGGATAAGGACTCGTATGATCTTTCGGCAAAAAAATTGGCTCAAATGTTTGTTGATAATTTTAAAAAATTCAAGGATGTTTCTAATGACATTAAAAACGCTGGGCCTCATCTGTAGTTCTTAGCTTTAACCCAACTAAGGAAATAACGGCAGCTACAACAATGATAATGATGAAAGGTCGTTCTGGAATTTCAATAAAATCAAATAAATTAAAATTATTTTCAGCTGAAGGTGTTCTGATGGTAATGGTCTCAAATGCATCTGATGTCTCTCCATCTGCAACAATGTTTGCAAGTATCCAATATTCCCCAGTTTCAGTTACAGAAATTGAAGATTCTTTTTTTGGAGTAACTGAAGTAACATCCACTTTTCCAGTATCCTTGTTAATTACTGAAATTTTTGCATAAGACCATTCTTCAGGAAACAATATTTCAAAGTCAAGTTTTCCACTCTCTTCAAAAATATTGACTGATCCTTTTGTTTTGTGAATTATTACTGGAATATGATATTCGACATTTTTGTTTTCAATAACAATGGCTCCTTGAAATTCGCCCAAATCTTCTGAAGGTAATGAAATGGTTGTTTCTAAAATGTTACCTTTGTGCTTGTAATCAAAATTAACATTATCTGTGCCAATAAAATCTACATTAATTTTTCCAATGTCCCCTTCTATTGCTTTTAGATTCAAATCTTCACTTGCAATTTCTTTTTCAGATGATAGATTGTAAACTAGCGAAGGCGGAGAAACTATTAGATTTGCCTCAAATGCTCTAGTGACATTAAGCCTTCCAGCCCCTGTAGTTTCTATTGGAAATTTGTTCTCATATGCATCTGTAACAAAATCCGTGGTTGTTACAAGTAATGATTTTACTTCATTTGGTGTAAGGTCTTGATTTTTTTGAAGCAACAATGCAGCTGATCCTGACACGTGAGGCGCTGCAAAACTAGTACCACTTGTCAGGTTGTATTGTCCATCTGTTCGTGTAGTATTTACAAAAACTCCTGGCGCTACAAGATCAGGCTTTATGTAGAATGGAGAAACTGGTCCTCTAGAACTAAAATGCGCAACAAAATCAGGATTGTAAAAAACATTAAGAGTAGCAGTGGTTCCATTTTGAATACTATTTTTTAAAAATATTCCATCATCATCTGACATTGAAAGTGCTGGGATTCTTGGATTATAGTCCTGAGGTGCAAACTGATGAAGAAGCTCACCAAGAAAGATTCCTTTTTGATTATTAAAAACAACAACTGCTTTTCCTCCAACATCTGCAACATTGCTTTCTTTTTCAGAAAAGTATACAATCTCTCCTTCAACATCACTTCCTCTCTCAACTAAAACTATAGAGTCAGAAAACGAGTCTTCAGAAAGATCTCTCTGTCTACCATATTGTCCAAAAACAATCTTTTCAGTAATTGGTTCATTTAGTGCAGATGTTCCCATCATTGGAACTACCTCAAATTGTCGTCCATCAATCTCAAGTGTTGCAACAAGGCTTGCTGTAATGTTGTTGTATGTAGCTCCAACTGTAATTGCATCAGAGCTTTTTCCAGGACTACCAATGGTTTCTAATCCTGGACCATCATTGCCTGCTGCTGCGACAACTAAAATTCCGTTTCTTGTTGCCTTGTTAACCACATCATCAATTTTCGAATTTGTCTTATTCACCCCTAGGCTGATATTGATGATATCAACATCATCTTCAATTGCCTTGTTTACTGCTTTGATGATTAAATCAGATGAAACATTTTCTCCATCATCAGAAACTTTGTATGCAACAATACTGGACTTTGGGGCAATTCCTTTTAGTTCTCCATTAGATGCAATTATTCCAGCTACCTCTGTTCCATGCCCGTTTGTATCAATTGGCATTTTACTTTCATCAACAAAATTATATCCATCAACAATTTTTCCACCAGATCCAAATCCAAAAAGATCAGGATGCAAATGATCCACTCCTGTATCAATTACAGCAATCTTGATTCCCTCTCCTTCATACCCTAATTTACTTGGAAAATCAGCTCCTATGTATGGACCACTAGTATCCACCATTTTTTCGAATTTATTATCAAAATTCAACTGAAAAGCAATGATTCCTGACATCACTACAACAATTGTAAAAAAAATCACTTTGTTTTGAGACACGTTTTCCTAAACTCGTTTTGGGATAAAAATCTCTTACTTGTAAACCAATAAATTGCATAACAGATGACATGCCCCATGGGAAAATACACTCTTCCAGAATTACCTTATGCATACGATGCATTAGAACCACACATTGATGCAAGAACTATGGAAATTCACCATACAAAACATCATCAGGCATATACAGACAAACTAAATGCAGCATTAGAAAAATGCAGTTCTGATATTCAGAACAAAGACATTCTAGATATCTTGGCAGATCTCAAACAAGTACCAGATGATGTGAGAGGTGCAATTAACTTCAATGGCGGTGGTTATGATAATCATAAGCTATTTTGGAACAATATGAAACCAAATGGAGGGGGAACACCAGGTGGTGCAGTTGCAGATGCAATTAATTCATCATTTGGAAGCTTTGACAAGTTTAAGGAACAATTCTCATCAACAACTGCTGTAATTCAGGGCAGTGGATGGGGATGGTTAGTTTACAATCCTTCCTCTAGCAAAGTCGAATACAAATCAATGCCAAACCAAACCAGTCCAAGAACTGAAGGTCTAATACCATTACTTGGCTGTGATGTTTGGGAGCATGCATACTATCTAAAGTACCAAAACAAACGACCTGACTACATCTCTGCATGGTGGAATGTCGTTAATTGGGACGAAGTAGATAATCGACTTTCTAAAGCCAAATAAAGATCAAATCTTTATTTTTTTATTCATTATTTTGATTTTACAATCTTAGATTAGTTTTTAATATCATGACAAAATAAAATTTTCAAATGAACTATGATGAATTGTGTAAAAAAGTTCTCGAATTAGATTCTGAAATACGCTTTACAGGAGTACTAAATGGATATGGTGAATTTCTTTCAAATTTGTATAAGGAAGGCGTAGAAAAACTACTTAGTCCTGAAGAAATCAAAATGTCAGCTCATTATACCCTCCAAAAACGAGAAAATGTTTCAAATTTAGCTCATAAAATTGGTGATGAAAAATCTTCTATCTCAGAATACGATAGGGTCACTTTGATCTACATTCCATTAAATGAAAAAGAATTATTTTTACTAAGTACTGAGCCCAATGCAGATTATTGTGAGATTATCAAGAAAACTAATTCCACAATTAAAAATTAGTAGCCATAATTCTCTGTGAATGAATTTATAACCATCTTTTGAAGTTTTTTTGTAAATGAGCGAAGAACAAGCCCAACAACTATTGTATCAAATGCAAATGTTAGAATCCTATTTTGCTGAATTAACTCAAAAAGAAAACACCTTGGTGAGTGTTTTAAGGGATACAAAATCTGCCATTGACTCCTTAAAAGAAATGGGTGAAAAAAAAGAATACAATACTCTGGTTCCACTAGGAATGGGAACTTTTGCAAAATCAAAAATTTCATCTGAAGATAAAATTGTATTGAATGTGGGAGCAGGTATTGCAATTGAAAAGGATAAAGATTCTGCAATAAATTTTCTAGAATCTAGAATTAAAGAAATTGAGGTTGCATTGCAAGAATCAATGGCTCAAAAACAAAACATTGCGGCACAATTAGAACAGGGAAAAGCCGAAATGAACCGTTTGGCTCAATCCGTTTCCAAAGAAAAACAATAGGAAAAAAAATGTTTGATAAATTACGCACTGCATTTTCAAGTGCTGCCAAAAGTTTCAGTGAAAAGGAACTTAAAGAAAAAGACATTGAAGACATTTTATTTGAACTTGAAATCTCACTTTTAGAATCGGATGTTGCCTCAGAAGTAATTGATTCAATTAAGAGTGATCTAAAAGAAAAACTGATTGGCTCCAAAGTTGACAAAAACGAAATTGAAAATTTTGTAAAAAATAGTTTAATTCAAAGTATTTCTAGTCTGTTTGAAGCAGCAGGAACGATTGATCTTATACAAAACATCTTGGCAAAAAAAAATTCACCAGATCCTTACATCATTTTATTTGTTGGAATCAACGGTACGGGAAAAACAACTAGTTTGGCTAAACTAGCATATTTGTTACAGAAATCTAAAATATCGGTTGTAGTTGCAGCAGCAGATACTTTTCGAGCAGGTGCAATAGAACAACTAAAGGAACACACGAACCGCCTAAATCTAAAACTTGTAGCACAAAATTACGGCTCTGATCCCGCAGCAGTGTGTAGGGATGCTGTTCTTTATGCAAGATCTCACAAAATTGATTGTGTTTTAATTGATACTGCTGGAAGGATGCAGACAAGCAAAAATCTGATGGACCAAATTTCTAAAATTAACAATGTAGTAAAACCTGATTTCAAAATATTTGTCGGTGATTCATTGGCAGGAAATGATACTGTGAATCAGGCAAGAGAATTCTATGAACACACAAAATTTGATGCCTCTATTCTTACAAAGGGTGATGCAGATGCCCGTGGAGGAGCTGCCCTATCAATTGTAAAAATCACTTCAACACCTATTCTATATGTTGGTGTTGGTCAGGAATATGAAGACCTTAAAGAATTTAGCAGAGATACATTTCTTGAAACAGTTTTTGGTAATGTTGATAAAACAATAGACATTCCAGAACTAAAATCAGAATCAAAAATTGAATCGCAATCTGAAGACAAGCCAGAATCAACACCAGAAATAAAACCTGAACCACAACCAAAAGAAAAACCAGAAGAGAAATCTACAATCAATGAATCCGCAAGTGATTCTGATCCATTTGAAGGACTTGACACTAATGACATTAACAAATATGCAGATTTGTATGATGAATCCCCTCCAGAAACTGATAGTCAGGCCAGGGAATTGGCAAAAAAGATTAGAAAATGGCTCTCAGATGGAAGACCAAACCCATAAGAAAAAACTAAAAGAACCATTACTTGTGTGATGATTTAGAAATGAAATCAAAAACAAAGCATATTCTAACATTAGAAGAACTGAGTGGAAAGGAACTTACTCATCTGTTAGACTTGTCTATAAAACTCAAAAAGGATTTAAAAAAAGACAAGCAAACTTCCTTGTTAAAAAATAAATCCCTTGCTATGATTTTTCAAAAACCCTCAACTCGAACAAGGGTAAGCTTTGAAATCGGAATGTTCCAGCTTGGAGGATATGCCTTGAATTTGTCTTCAAATGATATGCAGCTTTCTCGAGGTGAAACAATAGAGGATACAGCAAAAACACTTTCCCGATATGTAAATGCAATCATGGCACGAGTATATGATCACAATACAATTGAAAAATTAGCCCAAAATTCTTCTGTTCCAGTAATTAATGGTCTTTCAAATTCATTTCACCCTTGCCAAATTCTTGCGGATCTGATGACTATCAAAGAAAAGAAAAAGAAACTCAAAGGTCTCAAAGTAGCTTGGATTGGAGATGGAAACAATGTCTGCAATTCATTAATTTATGGATGTGCAAAAACTGGAATTAATATTTCAATTGCAACTCCAAAAGGGTTTGAACCTAACAAAAAAGTTGTAAAAGATTCAAAGAAATTTGTAAGTGTAGAGCTAACAAATGATCCATCAAAGTCTGTCAAAAACGCTGATGCGGTAATGACTGACACATTCAAGTCTATTCATAACAAAGATCCAAAAAGGATGAAAAAATTTCTTCCAAAATTCCAAGTAAACTCTGCATTGATGAAAAAAGCAAAAAAGAATGCAATCTTTCTTCATTGTCTTCCAGCAAAACGAGGAAGTGAAGTTACATCATCAGTAATTGATGGCGCACAATCAGTTGTTTGGGATGAAGCAGAAAACCGCTTGCATTCTCAAAAGGCTCTCTTAGTTTATCTTTTGCGTTGAGAAATAGTTCTCAAACCTCTTTACGTTTATAAGAGCATATTC
>JBHIUX010000033.1:0-9877 GCA_042138065.1 Nitrosopumilaceae archaeon | reverse complement strand
AACCTCTCTTTGAAAGTTCATCAGCCTCAAGTTCATTCTCTAAAGGTCCTGTTCCTACTCTAGTCACATATGATTTGAAAACAACAACTACCTCATTCACATTTGTTGGTCCTAAACCTACATCTGCACATATTCCTGAGGCTGTAACTTCTTTAGATGTTACAAATGGATATGTTCCATGCCATAGTGAAAGAAACGTTCCTTGAGTGCCTTCAACTAGAACATTCTCATTATTTTTTAAAGCAGAGTTTATCAAATCAGGGACATCTACAATATATTCAGAAAGAGATGGAATATCTTTTCCAAGTTTTAGAGTTCGCATAGCTCGTTCTGCATTTGCAGGACCTGTTCCAGAGCCGGTACTTCCAATTTTTTCTTTGAGATCACCTTTTGAATCTTGATTCAAGTGAGATTCTTCTATAATACCACAATGTCTGTCGACAAATGCTCTACCAGAAGCTTCAAAATCTTTAATTTCTTTTAAGAAAACTTCAGGATTTACAACTACGCCGGGACCAATCAAAACTTTAGCTTTTTTATTCAGAAAACCACTTGGTAGCATTCTAATTTTGTAAACCTTATCACCATCTCGAACTGTATGACCTGCATTAGGTCCAGCACCACCTCTAACAACAATTGTTGGATTGTCATGTAATGCTAGATAAGAAATGATTTTTCCTTTGCCTTCATCTCCAAAAAATCCTCCTACGACAACTGTTGCTGGCACATTCGACAGCATGAGAGCCTCGTATTTAATCTAAAGTGTTTTGATACGATTTAATATTGAGATCTTTTTGAGGATAGATATTGAAAGAGGAAAATTTTGCCGGAAATATTATCATCAACCTTGCCAGTTTACCTGATTTTTTAAGAAAGCCTATTTTGAAAAAAAGATTAACAGAGTTTTTTTCCATGACTGAACATGAAAAAAACGAAGTAATCATTAATGCATTAGAAGCTGGTCCGACAATACCATTTCCAAATTTTTCCAAACTCTTTAAGACGTGGCTTGAAATTCTGGCAAGTTTTAATGAATTTCAAAGAAATGAATTATTTTTGAGGTATCTTTTAGCTACTATTAGATGGCCAGAAAAATTAATCGATTTTAACTTGGATGGCATATTGGAAATTTTCATTGGATTAAGCGAAAAGGAAAAAGCAGTTATTTCAAAATCAATTATTGATATTATTACTGGATTGGATCCTGATAAAAAACGGATAGCAATGACTCTGATTCCAAATAATGCTAAACAGGTTATTGGTCTTTAAGCATCTGGATTTCTGTTGTCCTCATTAGAGAAATCAACAACATCTCCCTCAGGCGTCAAAACACCAGCAAAAATTTTCTCATATTTTTTCAAAGCTTTCCTATGATCTGGCATTGACATATCAAGTCTCATTTCATTCATTACCATGACTCGGTATTCCTTCCATTCTGCCCAGCATTTGTTACAGCAAGGATATTTTTCTGCCACGGGATCTAATTGTTCATCGTCAGGAATGGAGTTTTTGCATTTTGTACAGCTTCTAGCCATAGATATCAGCCATTTGAAACTACTTTTATCTTTTTCAACCTAAACCAATAATTAATAATCAGAAGATGAAAAAATGTGAAAATTAAATGTCCCAAGTGTAAAAAAGATGCTGAGCTTTCTCCTGATTTTTCATTAGTTAGATGTGAAAGTTGTAATTTAGAAATGAGTTATGGTGAATATGTCAAATTTATTGCTCATAATGATGCTACTTATTCAGACATACTTGGAGATTATACAGGTAGTACTGAAGGACAAACTGCAGGTAGTTTAGATGATTGGGATTCACAATCTGGTTAAATGATTCATTATGTTAAAATAATTAGTTTTAAGGATCGTGTTACATAGTTGGAATTTTTATTTGAAAATATCCTGAACATGATTGGCTTTGTTGTAGGCTTTGGAATAGGAATGATGTCATTTATTGGTTTTAGAAATACTGGCAGTCCAACTCTATTTCGATTATCAATTGCGTTTTTTGCAATATGCATTGGTTTTTTTGTTATATGGATGGGATTTATGGTAGAAGATTTTGTAATACAGTCAGGGGAGATTGAACGATGGGTTCAAACATTAGGAATTGGAATTCAAACTATAGGTTACTTCTTTATTGCATTTTCTCATAGTATCAAATCTTTTTTTCCAAAGTCACGTTACTTTAGATCTGTAGGAATTTTTCCTTTGTTTTTAGTTTCATCAATACATATTGAAAATATTTTCAGATCTGTTTCATTTATTTTACTAGCATATGGAGCAATTGAAACTTTTATGTCATATTTAGAAAGTAAAAAGAAAGGAGCGATTTTTGTAGCATTAGGATTAGCGCTACTTGCATTTGGAGAGTTTTTGGGATGGTACTCGTTTGTTTTTCCAGAATCCATTTTGTATTATCTTTCAATATCTATCAAAATAGGTGGATTGATCTCTCTATTTGTTCCAGTGAGCAAGATTCCATTAACAAAAATAAAATTTGATGAAGAGATCTAATTAGCCTCAATTTTTGGGTCAAAACTGCAGAAAAATCATTGTCAAAAACTTTTATCTCAATTGTATATTGCAAAATATCTTACTGCTATCATATTGATTATGAACTACAATGCGTGTAGGAGATGGCCGAATACAGAACACACATGAAAATCATTGGCGATATCTTAACTACAACTAGAGATGATCTTACCGATGATGATGGTGCATCTGTAACTTTCCTGATTAGAAAAGCAAACATTTCCCATGTTAGAATTTCAAGAATTTTGAACAATCTCGTTTCCCAAGGTCTTTTAGAACAAAACACTTCAGAAGGAGCTTGTAGATATAGAATAAGTGATTCGGGAAGAGAGTTTCTTCAAGCTTATCATTCGTTTAGCAAATTTGCAGAAAATTTTGGTCTAGTAATCTAGTCATCATCACTCTCAAAATCATCTAAATTATCATCAAAGTCATCTTCAAACTCGTTATCTTCAACACTTGAGGCAATTTGTTTCAATTTAGAGTGGCAATAAATCAGATTATTATTAAACATATTCTAAATTAGATTAGAAAACTTTGAGGAAAAAATGCGATTCTGATGGAAGAGATGCAGCTATAAAATCAATTAAAGAGGGCGGCATAGTGGTTTTTCCAACTGATACAGTATATGGAATTGGTTGTGATCCATATAACAAAAAAGCAGTTGAAAAAATCTATAGAATAAAAAATCGTGATCAAGGGAAATTATTTCCAGTCTTGGGTTTTTCAAAAGATACGCTTGAAAAAATTGTTAGTTTTAATGAAAAAGCAAACAAAATTGCAGAAAAATTTTGGCCAGGGCAACTTACTTTAATTTTGCCCCTAAAAGATGAAAAATTACGAACATCGATGAATTTAGCTGATAAAATTGCAGTGAGGATTCCAAAAAATAATTGTGTGTTAAAGATTTTGGAGCATTGTGGTTTGATCATAGGTACTAGTGCAAACATTTCAGGAATGAAATCATTTACAGACCCTGATGAATGTGAAAAAAATGTTTCAGAATATGATGTATTTATCGACGATGGAAAAATTTCAAGCAGGGGCGAATCAACAGTTGTTGAAATTAATGATGATGAAATTGAGATACATAGGGAAGGAATTATTTCAAAAGAGGAGATTTTGAGTTTATTTTGAATTTGATAATTACATGTGCTAGACACTTAGAGCCAGAAACTAGTGATGAGATAAATGCAATTTTGACACAGTTTGGTGATGAAAATCCAGAAATTACTAGAACAAGTATGTCAGGAGTCCTTACTGTAAAAACAGAGTTGGACCCTTTTGAAATAATTAGAAAAATTAGAGAGAAGATTACTGATGAGCCGTGGTCAATTCGTTATTGTCTAAGAATTATCCCAATTGAACAAGTTACTGAAACCAACCTTGAGGAAATATCCTCTAAAGTTATTTCATTGATGAAAAAAGTCGATGAGAAAGATAGCTATAGAATTACGATTGAAAAACGAAATTCTGAAATTTCAAGTACTGAGTTGATTTCAAAAATTGCTGATAATATTCAAAATAAAGTTTCGTTAGAAAATCCTGATTGGATTGTGCTAGTTGAAATTTTAGGCAATAAGGCAGGGATTTCGGTTTTAAAAAGTAATGATGTTTTTAGTTTAGAAATCTCAAAGCGAGAATTGTTAGAATAAAACTGCTGCCTTTTCTACAACCAAGTCTTCTAAAGGATTTTTTGAATAAATAGCATCAATCTGTTTTTTTGAAATTTTGAATTGTTTTTTTAGAAATTGTGAATTATTTTTTGATATAGTTTTTGAATTCAGATACGGTTTTAGTTTTTCATGTAATTTTTTTAGTGATGTTTTCTTACCTAATGCAATAATAATGGAACTTTGTTTTGGTTTTAATCCAGCAATTTTAATTGCTTCTGAGATTTGAGTTGTGCAAGCAAATCTCATTAGAATATCAGTTTCTAGTTTTTTTGAAAGCAGGTTATGATTATTTTTTGCTTCAAGAGAGATTTTAAGGATTTTTTTTACATGTGATTTGCTTAGCACATATTTTGAAAAAATTCCCTGAATTACTAAATCAGGATGTTTTTTTCTTAAATCTGTTAAAAAATCAATGTTTTGAATTTTATTTGGTTTGATTTCAAATAATTCAACGAAAAATTTTGAAATTGGAAATACTGTAGTTGAGCCACCGTGAATGACTGGAATTATACTTACAGTATCGTTATTCTTCAATGCTGTTTTTTTTCCATCTAATGCTGACGAATCTACGCCATTTACTGCAATGAGAATATTATTTTCATCTAATTCAGGGGTGTCTTTTGGTTTTGATTTTTGTAAAATATCAAGTAATTCCTGGATGGTTACATTATCTTCATCTATTGACATCTTATCAGTAGAAAATGATTTTTTTGCCCCGCCTAGCAATTTTACTTGAATCAATGTATCACGTTTAGAAGAAATTAAAATTAATTTTAGTCTTCTGAACTTTGTTCAGCAGCTTTTTTAGTAGATTCTTCCGCTAGAATTTCCTCAGCAAGTGTTTCTGTCTCATTTTTTGGCTCAGCCATATCCAAGTTTTCTTCTGGAGAATCTTCATCTATTTTTTCTTGCTTTGCTATTCTTTCTTCTTGTTTCTTTTTGTCAAGCATTTCATGTTTTAGAAATTTGGTAATATAACCTGCTATTTCATTTTTAAGACCTTTAGAACGAATGATGGAAAATTGATCCAAATTTTTTTTGTTATCAGTAAAATCAGTTCCAAATTGATCTTTGTAATTATCTAGAATTTCCATTGATAGTTTTTTTATTCTGTTCACTCATCGGGTTATCAGGCGGGGTTTTTTATACCTATATCCCCAGGTAGTTCATTGAATTTTTTTCTACAATACTGCTAAATTCATCGTATGATTTTCTTAGTACTTTTGATGCACAAAAAATAACACTAGGAATAAACGTGATTTGTGCAGGCTTGAAACCAAAACATTTTGAGAATTTTACTGGACCATCTGTTTCTACAAGAATTTTATCATGATCAGTTTTAGAAAGAAGAATTTGTTTGTCAATTGCATATAACATAACAGGCCCATAGGAAACAAAAAAATTCATATCCATAGCTTTTTTCAATTGTTTTTTATTTCCATCAAACCAGTGTAATAAAACCCCAGATAGGGAATAAGAAGAAATGATTTCAAAGATATCATCAAGAGTTTTTCTAGAATGAATAGAAACTGGTTTTTTGTGTTTTTCAGCAAGAGATAACAGAGTTTTAAAAACTTGTTTTTGCGTGTCGTACTCTTTTTCTGATTCCACATATGTTTTATCAAGACCTATTTCGCCAATTCCTGAAATCTTGTCTTTGTTTTGCTCAATCAATCTAGTCATATCCTCTAAATTATCCTTGAATTTTTCAGGATGAATTCCAATGAATGGTAGAATCAGTTCGCTTTTTGTTGCTAAATTAAGAGTTTGAATGGAATTGGAGTTATCCATTGATACACAGCAGGCTTTGATTTTCAATTTTTCCATGCTTTTTATTATCAGGGGTATGTCTTTTTCAAATTCTGGATCTGAAAGATGTATGTGTGAATCAAACAGCCAAGTCATAATTTTTTCAAATCAAACTTACTAAAATAGTCTGCATAAATCGATTCCTTTGTGATATTTTTTCAGTCAAAATCTTTTATCATTTACAGGAAAATTCCATTTAGATGAAATCCTCAGAGCTAGGACTATCAGCAATGTATAGAATTTTAAAAAAATCAGGTGCTGAAAGGGTAAGTGAAGAATCAGCAGGCGAGCTTAGAAGAATTGTTGAAGAGTTGGCATTGGCGATTGCTAAAAGTGCTGTTGAAATGTCAGGTCATGCTGGTAGAAAAACTGTAAAAGCTGATGATGTGAAATTAGCATCAAAGCCATTCACAAAATTCTAAACTAAGACTTTAATTGTTGATTACTTGTTTTTTTGACTGCGGTGAGGTGGCAGAGCGGTTATGCGTGGGCCTGCAAAGCCTATACAAGGGGGTTCGACTCCCTCCCTCACCTCCATTATTCTCTAATTAACTACAACTATGCCTTTCATCCAAGGATGTAAGGTACAATGGTAATCATATGTTCCAGATTCATCAAAGTTTACTGTAAACGATTCGTTTGGATCTAAATGTCCACTATCAAACATTCCGTTTGGATTTTCGTATGTTCCACTCGTTACACTGTGAAATGCTGCATCTTCATTTAACCAAGTAACAGATTCTCCTGTTTGAATTGAAATTTGTGATGGAATGTAACAGTCATTTGTTTCATCACAGCCAGGCCTAGAAGATTTTGTAGGCATTGTGACTGTTGCAAGATTTTCTTCAGTAGTTTCTTGAAGTTTTATGCTTGATTCTTCAGGTTCATTTTGAATTACTCCAAAAATAATTACAATTGCTAAAGCAATTAAACCTGGAATTATAATTTTTTTTCTCATTTTTTAAAACCTCAAAGGACTTGAGTTATTATGTAATTACCTACTTTTCTAAATATATAGCATGTTAAGGGCCATAATTGGCACAAAACAAGTTTGGATTGCTAGAGTATATCCCTGGATCAAGATCAATTCTTGTTCAAAAAAATTCTAGTGTTCCGTTAGAAGGTTTTTCAGAAAACATTACGGAAAGTATACGAGAGTTTGCTGAGACTTCAAAAAACGAGGTTGAGAAAGGAAATAATTTTCTTCAGTGGGTCTTAACAAGAGTTTATGAAGCTACAGAAGATGATGCCGCTGATGCAATAGTTGATGGTGCAAACGATCTTGGCATTGATGCGTACTTGCCTGTTGATTTTTCTGATAATAAAATTAGGTTATTTCAATCAAAATATGGTACATCTCATTCCACAGACGCAATTGTAAAATTCAAAGAAGATGTGAAAAGACTCCTTGATCGAGATATTACAAAGATGCGACCAGAGCTGGCACACCTAGTTACTAACATTCGTGAAAAAAATCTCAAAATCAAATGCTGTTATGTTACTGATCAAAAAGTGGATTACGAAGATGATGAAGTTGAGATTATAGACATTAATGAAATTGTACAAAAATTATGGGATAGAATAAAAAAACCTGCTGCGGGAAAAAAATCATCACTGAAATTAGAGAAAATGCTACGATATGATAGTACTATTCTTGGAATTTTGAAGCTGCGAGAACTTACTGATTTTGTTACAAAAAATAGAGATTATGTGTTTGAATCAAATATTCGACAATGGATGCAATTTAAGACTACTGTGAATAAAGGACTTAGAGACACTCTACAAAATAATCCTGATAAATTCTTCTATTACAATAATGGAATTACAATTGTAGTTAGCGATATTGAAGAGCTTGATGAGAATGAGCTCATTTTACATGCGCCACAAATAGTTAATGGTGCTCAAACATCAAACTCAATTCTTGATCATGCAAAACGTACAAAAAACATGGACGGAAGCATGACTGTTACTATCATAAAAGCTGATGATGAGCAAGATCAAAACAACATTACAAAGTATAGAAATTCACAGAATTCTGTTAGGGGAAAAGATCTTGTTTCACTGATGGATTTTCATAAATCAATTAAATCACAGTTGAAAAATTATGGGTATTTTTATGAAATCCAAGCTGGTTCTTTTGATAGTAGAACTAAATCAGAACAGGCAAACTATGAAGGAGACACTACTTACAACAATTATCTTCCAGATAATCACAAAAAAGTTGTAGTTGCAAAGGATGCAATTCAAGCTTTAGTTGCAGGAATAGAGCAAAGACCCACAGAGTCATACAGTTCTCCAGCACAATTTTTGCCAAGAGGTAGCAAATATGATGAAGTATTCAATGAAAATTTGAAAGATGATTACAAATTATTACTTTATCCTTATCTTGTTAAAGAATATGCTAAGAAGATCTTAAAGTATGGAAAACAAGGAAAACACAAAACAAAACGATATGCAACTCTGTTCTATGTAGCAGTATACTTCAGAATTTTGCAGAAAAACATACTTCAGACAAAGGGCGATTTCAAACTGGATATTCTCAAGTTAGAGCCAGTTTTTCGTAGTTTCAAGCTAAATTCCAGAATTCTCAAACTTGCGGATATTATAGTGACAAAGTTTCTGGAGGATACAGTCGTAGATGACGAAATAGAGATGGCAAATACAAAGCACAACTTTTTCTCACATCATGTTTGGAATGATGCCATGCTACGTGTTGTTGATAAGAAAATAAAACAAGAGGAAGAAGAGATTGAAGTTATAAGAAAACTTGTGGGAAATCTTCTATAATTTTTTCAAACGGCAGTAGTCTAACCAAGTAAAAATTGCAGGAGATTTACTTTGGCCAGACTAGCTACCGTAATTTCACTTAAAGATGGTTCTATTTAATATGATTTTCATGTATGACAAGCTACAAAATTCGAAAATGATTTTTATATAGAATAAGAAGATTCTTTTCGAATTGGAGCCAAAGGAAAAATGTTCACTCTGCAATAATCCTATTGAACAGAAATATCTTCCAATGAAAGAATGGGACATTAAAGGGCCATTATGTAGTAAATGTTATTCTCAAAAAATTTATGATCATTATCCTGGTGAACACACTAGAGTGAATCTAGACAAAGACTAGTTATTTTCTTGTTTTTTGTATTTATTAACATAAAGGCAATTCCATGTCAAGGGATCATCTTTGACCTTATCTTCTTGAAGAAATTTTATGTCAGTAACAGTTTTTTTCTTTTTTAACAGATTTACCTGAAAACTTTCAAATTTTGTGCAATCACAGTCTTCGTAATAACAATCATCATTATCTTCTGCATCATCATGATCTTCTTTTAGATGACCACAATTACAAACTGCATCATCTTTTACTTCGTTTTTGAACTTTTTTGCATACACTCCTAAGCGCAAGTAAGCTTCACCACCATGTCCATTTTTGAATCGTTCATAATTCTCTGATTTTTTTAATTCTTTGAAAAATGAGATGTTAGTATCAGGTTTTTGTGAATCTGCACCCATAATGAACCAATATTTGTCACCAGATTCAACAAATCGAATTTTTATTGTGTGATCTCCCCACCAATGAATTGTGTTATGCCAAAGATCTGCTGCTTCTTTTCTGTCTTGAAATAATGGTACAACATTCATTCTTAGATCATAGTATCTGTATGCCACACCCATGAACTCATTAAACCAAGGTATGGAAGACTGTCCGGACAACGCTCCAAATCGAGGCTGTATGATATTTAGTTGTTCTAAATTATGGGTAATACCCTTATATCATGGAATTTTATTGTTATGTGTATGGTAACGTATAGGACTAGTATGCAGATAGTGGCGGATCTACTTACAGCTACT
>JBHIUX010000032.1:2128-9914 GCA_042138065.1 Nitrosopumilaceae archaeon | reverse complement strand
AGTATAATTTTCAGGAATCTGACATTTTCATGAGCCTAAACAAAAAAAATAATCTCAAAGTTACACTCTATTTTTCAATCATTAACGGTAAAACAATAGGTCCTTTCCCTGACTGGATGGGAAAACCACAACTACATGGAATTTCTGATGATAACGTTGTAAGTGTTTTAGATGCACTTTTGTCTCGTTATGATATAATAGATACTGTAATTATTGCAGGAGAAACAGATGCATATTTTCGTAATCAAGAAGGTTTGATCCCAGCATACAAGGATCTATTCAACAATGTATACGATAAATTAAAACAAAAACACCCTGATGTAAAAATTGGAAACTCTTTTTCACTAAATAATGTCATCAATAAAGAACTAGAGCACATTGTAACAGAATTAAGTATGGGTGATTTTGTTGGATTTACATATTTTCCAGTCGATTCACTTAATCAAATAATAAAAAATCCAATTGATGAAGCAACAGCAGATCTTGAAAAAGCGTTCGAGATGGCGCCTGACAAAAAAATTTTATTCTTTGAAATTAGTTGGAGTACTTCCAACTTTGTAGGTGGTAGTGCCGAAGCGCAACAAGATTTTGTATTGACCACATTTAATTTCTATAAAACACATGAGAACAAAATAGAATCTCTTACTTGGTACCGTCAATATGATAGACCTGAAGGAACATGTGAAATAGATATATCAAAAGTTGAAGGAACAATTGGACTTGGTACTAGCGAATTTGTCGCAGAGAGATTAAGTCATTACATTTGTAACGCTGGTCTTCTTGATGTAGATGGAAAACCAAAACCTGCATGGAATGAATTTAAAAAGGTAATTAGAGAAAACCAATAACCTTAACCATGTTTTCTTTGGTAATAGCAGAATCAGCATTAGAATTAATCCCCGAAACAATTCAAAACCATCCTTCTGTGATATCTCATGCAAACAAATTAGAAAAAAACCCATCAGATATTTTGTTAGATAACTCTTGGCATTTTGCAGCTATGAAAGGAATTGAAATTGAATTCAAACGAGGAAGGCCAGATATCGTTCACCTTTGTTTGCTTGAAGCATGTACCATACCTCTTTATCTTGAGGGAAAAATCAAAGTATTTCTTCATACACAAGATGACAAAGTGATTTTCATTGGAGACAAAGTTAGGATTCCAAAATCATATCATAGATTTGCTGGATTAATTGAAAAGCTATTCAAAGAAAAAACTATAGAAAGTGATGGAAAAAAATTACTTGAATTAAAAGAAATGAATTTTTCTGAATTACTAGATTACATTAAACCAAAAAAAGTGGTTGGATTATCCACTGAAGGCAACTTTGAATCCTATCAAAATATTGCATCAACACTTGATGATGATTCATGCATTGTGATAGGAGGATTTCAGAAAGGACATTTTACAGAAATTGTTTCAAAACGATTTGATGAGATGTATAGTGTTGATAAAAAATCATTAGAAGCACATGTAGTTGTTGGAAGAATTCTTTACGAATATGAAAAAACAATTTTTAAGTAGGCTACAAAGTTTGCTCTCTTAGGCGGTCATAGTATAGTCTGGTAGTACGCTGGCCTTCCAAGCCCGTTACCCGGGTTCAAATCCCGGTGACCGCATCTTTTTAATTAACGAACGAAATTTTTAGGGCTAAAACAAAGTGCATTCATGAAACCTGTTGTAAAGCAAATAGCATTAGAACGAATGCAGATTCTAATTGATAATGCAATATCAAACGCAAAAACAAATCCAAAATTGGCGCAACGACAGGCTTTACTTGCAAGAAAAATTAGTATGAGACTAAAAGTGAAAATGCCATATGTTCTCAGGATGGTTTTTTGTAAGAAATGTAAAAGTTTCATTGCACCTGGAATAAATTCAAAGATCAGAGTTGGGAGAACTCCAGTCAAAGCTATACGAATAACTTGCAACTTTTGTGGCCATACATATCGCAAAATAATAGCTCCATGATTTATAAGACGATTCACGAGTTTTTCTGTTCATGGCAAAGGTGTATGATGTACCAGCTGATGTATTGATTAGTAGACTAACTGATATTCTAAAAAAAGAGGATATTCCTCCTCCAAGTTGGATTCCTTTTGTAAAAACTGGTGCTCACGCAGATAAACCTCCTCAAGATAGAGAATGGTGGCACACAAGATGTGCATCATTATTACGAAAAATTTACGTTCATGGTCCAATTGGTGTTAATGAATTAAGAAAAGAGTATGGTGGTTCAAAACCTGTTGGTTATGGCGCATCAAATCATAAAGATGCAAGTGGTGCAATTATTAGAAAAGCAATTCAAGGATTAGAAAAACTTGGTTACATTGAAAAAGTAGAGAAAAAAGGACGAGTTGTTTCAAAACAAGGAATGCAAAAACTTGATAGACTCTCCACTGAAATTTTAAAAGAATTAGCTACTGAAAATCCTCAACTGAAAGTTTATTCATAGTGATTAGATGAGCTTTCCACATGAGCATCCACATGACCATGATCATCCTCATGATCATGAGCATCCACACGAGCATCCACACGATGAATCTGAAATAGCAGCCCAAAAAGAACAAATCTTAAAACAAATTCTTTCTTCTGAAGCAAGATTGCGATTAAACAATGTAAAAATGGTAAAACCTGATCTAGCAAATCTTGTAGAGAATTATCTTATTGGTATGGCTTCACAAGGAAAACTTGGTGCTCAAATTACAGATGAGCAACTAAAACAAATTCTGTTGTCTATCCAGCAACCAAAAAGAGAATTCAAGTTTGAAAGACGCTGATCTCTGAGAAAATATAATTAGGGGAAAAAGGTCGACACTATTCATGAAAGGGCTTGTTTATGAGGAATACGCTCCTGATGACGATTTTAAAAAAATTCTCAAAGTAAAAGACGTTGATGATCCAAAGCCAAAATCTGATGAGGTAGTTTTCAAAGTAAAGGCTGCGGCTCTAAATTATAATGATATTTGGGGAATGAGAGGAGAACCTGTTCCAGTACCATTGCCACACATTTCTGGCTCTGATGCCGCAGGAGATGTAATTGCAGTTGGTGAAGATGTAAAAAACATCAAAGTTGGTGACAAGGTTGTTTCACATTCAAACATGTCATGCAGAGTTTGCAAGGCTTGTACTGATGGTAGAGAATTTGATTGTGTTAATAGAATCATTTGGGGATTTCAAACAGGTCCTACATGGGGGGCCTACAGCGAAATTACTCATCTTCCAGAAGTAAATGTATCAAAAATTCCTGAAGGTGTTAGTTATGATGAGGCAGCGGCTGCCTCTATGACACTTTTGACATCTTGGCACATGCTTGTTGGAAGAGCAAAAATCAAGCCTGGACAGACAGTTCTAATCATGGGAGGAGGCTCTGGTGTTGGAAGCTTTGGAATTCAAATTGCGAAATTATACAATTGTGATGTAATTGCTACTGCTAGTCCAGACAAACTGGACAAATGCAAAGAACTAGGCGCAGATTATGCAGTTGATCACAGAAAAGAGGATTGGCATAAAGAGGTAAGAGCAATCACAAAAGAGATTGCAAAGAAAAAGGGCGAAGCACCAGGAATTGATGTTTCATTTGATCACATTGGTCAAACACATTGGAATAAACAACTCACACTTCTCAAATATGGTGCAACACTAGTATCATGTGGTGCAACAACTGGTTATGATGCAAAAACTGATTTGCGTCACGTATTCTTTAAAGGAACAAACATTCTTGGCTCAACTCAAGGAACTAAAGCTGAACTAGATGATGGATTGTATTGGATGGGTCAAGGAAAGATTAAAGCTGCAATTGATTCGACCTATACATTTGAACAAGCCGCAGAAGCTCATAACAAGATGCTTACTGGTAAAGGACTCTTTGGCAAAATCTTAATGAAGCCAGAAGGGGCCTAGTCATTTAATGACAAAACTTTATCGCAGCCTAATTTTTGTTCCAGGAAACAATCCTCGCTTTTTAGAAAAAGCAAAATCACTACCTGCTGATATCGTTTGTTTTGATTTAGAAGATTCTGTCCCAGAAAAGGAGAAGAAAAAGGCACGAAATCTCATAAAAAAGGCCCTAAATGAGAGAAAAAAATACTCACCATCTGTGTATGCTAGAACAAATTCACCCCTATCGGGCAAGATTCCAGCAGATCTTCAGGAAATTGTTCAGAAAGGAATTGATGGAATTGTCATTCCTAAAGTAAATAATTCTAAAGAATTGAAAAAAATTGAAAAAGCTATTTCCAACCTCGAAAAAAAGCGAAAACTAAGACCAATTGAAATAATGCCATCAATAGAATCTGCAGAAGGAGTTGTAAATGCTTATGATATTGCTTCAAGCTCAAAACGTGTATCAGCTCTAGTTTTTGGTGTATTTGATTTACTAGATAACATGGGAATTGAATATACAAAACAACCAGAAGGTGCAAAATATGCTCGTGCAAAAATCCCAATAGATGCAAGAGCAGCAGGTGTTTTAGCACTTGATGCAATTTGGCAAGACATTAAAGATGAAAAAGGATTGAAAAATGATTGCAAGATTGGAAAAGAATTAGGATATTCTGGAAAAACAATTATTCATCCAGATCAAATTTCTATAACTCACAAAAGCTTTCATCCAAATAAAACCGAAATAGAGTGGGCAAAAAAAGTTTGCACCGTTTATCTAAATTCATCAAAGACAGGTAAAGGCGCTACTACTGTAGAAGGAAAAATGATTGATGAAGTACACTACAAAAGAGCAAAAGCACTTTTAGAATTAGCTAAAAAATAGTCTAAAAGATTTTCAAGTTACAAATATAACAAAAAGCATTACATCAATTGTAACAAAAACACTCAAAAATTATAATCGAATTTTTTATTCATTATATTTCAAATTCTATCCCCACGAACATTCTGCTATTGTAATCTAATTTTGTCCTTCTATGCCCATAAGAGTTAATGTTGATCTTACGTTGTTGATTTTTCTAATTTGCCAAGTAATTGATTCTCTTAGAGATTCTGCTTTATCTGATGAAACTTTGGCTATAATGTCATATGCACCAAAAGTTCCATGGACCTCTTTCACAGTATCTACATGCTTTAACTCATCAATGACAGATTCTTCAGAACCTAGATCACAATTGATCAAGACATATGCATCTGGCATTAAATCCACCCCATGATATGATAATCAGGTACATCATATATGAAGAGAATTAATAAATATCTTTAAATCTGTTCAATTAGATTATTTTAAATCAAATAATTGATCAGTTTTTTGTAAAATCCCTTAAATATCATTTTCACCAATAAACTTACGACGAGGAAAAGACGATAGGAAACTTTCGTTGAAGTACGATAAAAAATAAAAAATCTGGGAGTGCCCAGAAAAATCGTGCAACTCTATCCGTAGAATCCTCCACGGAATAGAGTAAAAATTCCTCGTCTCCTATCTCGATTTAATTTTTTTATTTTGTTGTGTACTAAAAATTAGCTAGTATTGATCATGTAATTATGATACAAAAAATAACCGTAACGCCATTTCAAACATATAATTTAGTTTGAGTAATCTTTTCTTATCTATTTTTTGAGTTGCTGAATTAAACCATGGTTTTTCTAAAAATAATTTTCTGTTAAGCTCAACATGTACCCAAGGAACTGGTTTGTTACCATATTTTTGAGTCGTATATTTTCCAAAAAATGGTTTATTGATTTTGATATCTTGCTCACGTAATCCAAATGCATGCATAAAGCATTCTGCTAACTTTACTGTAGTATCCATTGGACAAGATTTTCCATAACAATTTCCTAGACAAATCAGTGGTCTTTCTTTTCCAACATCTGGTGAAATATCAGGTGCCACAGGAGCCATAGAATGACAGTCCAAAGCTAATTTAAAATCTAAAAATTTTGTGGCCCCAATGATTTCAGTGTGATATGGGTCATAGTATTTTTTGATTAATTTTGTCCTAAGTTTTTCATCAGGTTCTTTTCCTTTTTTATAGATTGTATTTTTGTAACAAGTCATACTTTTTACAATTCCATCTGGCTGTTCTGGTGGAAGATCATTTTCATTTCTGTTAACGTCGATAAAGGTTCGTGCATATTGAGTTGAAATTATTTTCATTGCGTTTGTACCAATATCATAGATTTCTTTTGTATATGCATCAATATCTTCAAACACATCTTTGGGTTTGATCTTTATTCTTTGTCTGAGCTCAGCTGGAATCTTTTTTCCACTATGTGGGATACAAATCAATACAGGAAATGTCATAGACCTTCAGCAGTTCCGTCCCTTCTCACTTCTGCAACTCCTTGAAATCCTTGACCTGTTTGACGTTTTAGAATTGCATGAATTGCTCCAAAATAAAACGAAAAACGCTCTTTTTTGTTAATTTTGTATCCTAATTTTTTCAAATAGGGCCCAACCTCATTATAGGCAAATCCTTCCTCAATACTTATTGTTCCTCCAATAGAGCAATGAAATCGTGGCTTTGACATGGCCCTGTCTATTGAATTGTTTCCATCTATGGTTCGCGAAAGAAAATGACTAACTACAGAAAATATTCTTGAACTTCCAGGACTTCCGGCAATGATCCATGGTTTTTTTCGATAAAAAACAAGAGTAGGACACACCGATGTCCATGGAATTGCGTTTGGTCTCAAATAGAAGGGGTGATTTGCGTTTTCAAATTCAAAAGAAGACATGTAGTTGTTGTAAAGAAATCCCAAATCATCTGCTGCAGCTTTTGAACCATAAACTAGCTCTATTGACTGTGTGATTCCTACTGCATTTCCTTCATTATCCATTACTGAAAGATGTGTAGTCTCATCAAGATCCGTATATGGTTCTACTAGTGGAAGAGAAGGATCAATTGTTTCTTTAATTGAACCAACGAGGGTTCTTGCAAAATCTTTGCTTAGATGCGTTTTTTCTTTGATTTGTTGATAAGTATTTGGGTCGTACGGTCTTTGTGTTCTATGCAAAAGAGCCTTTCGAAAAACTTCTGCTACAAAATGATAAGACTCTGGTTTCTTACTTCTAACAAATTTTGATGATACGTTTCTCATCATCATTAAGACAAGTAATAGTGTCATGCCAGATGCTGGCGGCGGCATTGTTACCACCTGAACTCCACGATATGCTCTATGAAGTGGTTTTCTCTCAATTGGTTCTGGGATTAATGAAAGATCTTCTGCACGCAGATACCCTTTATTTTTTCTCATGTCTTTGTCAATTTGCTTTGCAATTACTCCATGATAGAAAGTTCTGTAACCATGTGTACTCATGTATTTGAGAAGCTCACCCAAATCATCTTGTACGAATAAATCTCCAACATTGTATGGCTCTTCACCATCTTTAAGAAAATATTTTGCACCTGATCGTGATTTTACTTTGGAAAATTTTTGTAAATTTTGTATTTGCAGTTGATGCTGGAGTTTTGTTATTCTGTAGCCACGTTTTGCAATTTTGATTGCTGGCTTGAGAATTGTAGGCCAATCTAATCTCCCATAATGCTCATTAAGATATCCAATTACTGCTGGAGTACTTGGAACTGTTGTTGCCTTGTATCCGATGAATCTTCGAGAATGTTTTTCAAAAAATGATGAATGAGCAAGAGATGGCGCACGACTTGAACCATCCAGTGCAATAGTTTTTCCATCTATGTAGAGTAATACTAATGATTGACCACCAAGTCCTGATGCTTGTGGTTCACAAACTCCAAGTGCAATAGCTGTTGCACACGCCGCATCAACTGCATTGCCTCCTTTTTTGAGCATTTCAACTCCTGCCTTTGTTGCTTCAGG
>JBHIUX010000032.1:0-2028 GCA_042138065.1 Nitrosopumilaceae archaeon | reverse complement strand
ATGAAGATGCTTGCAATAACCGTTAATGTTTTCATCACCTCATTCATTTTATTACTAACACTTGAGAGATAGGTGTCTAGCATTCCTCCAACCATGTCTCTTAATCCCTCAATTGTATCCATTACCTGAATCGTGTGGTTGTAAACATCGTGCAAATATTTTTTTGTTGCATCGTTAATTAATGAAGTCTGACCTCGTTCTAAACCATCAATGACTTCTCTTATAGGCCATATTGATTTTCGTAGAGTAATCATCTCTCTTTTTAAAAGATGAATTGTATGGAGAGTTTTAGGTGATGGATTTTTCATTAACTCTTCTTCTAATTTTGCAGTTTGTTCACCAGCTTGTTCAATTACAACAAAAAAGTTGTCAACAATCGCATCACAGAGTGTATATGCCAGATAATCGCTTTTTCTTTGTCTTATCGTGCCTATGGCATTTCTAATTCTTTCTCTAATAGGATCAAAAATGTCTCCTGCTGTTTCTTGAAATGATAATACGTAATTTTTTCCAATAATGAGGCTAAATTGTTCAATTTCGAGTTTTCCAGATTTATCAAAATATGGTACTTTTAAAATTAAGAACAAATGATTATCTTCTTGAACAAATTTAGGTCTTAACTCTGTATTCATAATATCGGACTGAACAAGTGCATGCAATCCAAAACGTTCTCCAAATTTTTTAATAACACTCGCATCATGAATTCCTGAAATATTTATCCATGAAACTGTTGTATCATTTGTATTCAGACAATCTTCTACTTTGTCTGTTTTTCTTTGTTGAAATGTTTCCGTATTATATTCTATAATTTCAAATGAAATCTCATCTACTTTTTTCTCTCCAACGTGAACAAGTGCACCTGGTTGAAGACCAGCTGTATCTGAAGTAGTTTTTACATTTTCATTCTTTTTCCCAACCA
Organism: Nitrosopumilaceae archaeon; assembly: GCA_042138065.1. Classification (GTDB taxonomy): domain Archaea; phylum Thermoproteota; class Nitrososphaeria; order Nitrososphaerales; family Nitrosopumilaceae; genus DRGT01. The sequence continues at coordinate 1,109 of JBHIUX010000032.1, read as the reverse complement.
TGAAGGCAAGGTCTTTTAATTTTTTAATATCCATGTCTTTTGCCAGTGTTTCGACTTTGGCAGTTTTTGATGCAACACCTAAAACAATGAATCCGGCTATGATGGAAAATAAAATACTTAGTAATAGTGGTACAAAGTCTCCATTTGATGCAGCTTCATAGATAGCTTGAACATCAGTTGCTGAACCTGCAGACACAAAGACACCGATAATGAGATCAGTTAGAAAAAACAAAAATGAAATAATTCCACCAATTACTATAGCTGTTATTGGAGTAATTTTCGGTGGAATATCAATATCTTTTTCTTCCTTGTAAGGAGAAATGTATTTTCTATATTTGACAAGAATTAGGACAATTATAGTGATGATAACAGTTGATATGATCCACCAAAGAATAAACAAAAATCCTTGCTCATCATTAATTTTTTCAATACCTGAGATTAAATCTTGAATGTTTCCCGTTAGTGGCAAAGAAAAAACTGATGTTGCAATTCCAACAACAATCTGATAAATTGAAGCAAAAATAAATCCAATTGTTAATCTGTTTATGATTAATCCAACTTTGTCTTTCAACTAATCACCCCTCCTTGAACTGATATTAATTCACTTTTGAGCAATTATAGATTAATGAAGCTAAAAGTACTGCTCTCTCTACCATGCTGTCATGAACTATGAACTCAGATGAGGAACGATATTTGTGACCAATTGGCCCAAAACCATCCAAGGCAGGCAACTCTGGTGGAACATTGCTGATATCTGATGACATGAGTTGTGTATGTGGTTTTATTTTTACTTCGAGCAAATTTGCCAATTTTTCAACCTGCTCATAGAATTTTTTATCAGCCTCCCATTCTTCTACAGGATGTCTAGAAGCTATAATGTTAATTTCAACATCAAGTTTTGGCATTCCTTCTTCACGTTTTTTCATAATATTTCTTATTTTTGCGTCTAATTCTTTTCCCAGCTGAATGGTTTTAAAACTTGAAACTAATGTGATAGTTGCATAATCTGGAGTATGTCCGTGAGTTCCTTTTGAAACAATAGATGTTGTTCTAATACGGAAATCTTCTTCACTTTTTGAAAGCTTTTCAATTGCAAGAATTTTTTTTCC
>JBHIUX010000031.1:0-10343 GCA_042138065.1 Nitrosopumilaceae archaeon | reverse complement strand
AGAAAAATCTTCTAAAGGTTCAATCAGAAGAAGCCAAATTAGAGAAACAAGAAAAGATTGCAAAAGAGCTACAAGCACAAAAAACACAATTAGAACAGCTTATCAGAAACAGAGAAGATTTTGAAAAAGAAATTTCGCTTAAAAAGGCCGCTTTAAATGAAAAAATCAAAGAAGAACGTCAAAAAAAGATTTCATATCAATCAAAGCTAACTCATGAAATCACAGAACAAGAAAAAGAACTAGCAAGAGCTAAAAAAGAACGGGATGAATTAGAAAAATCAATTAAAAATAAGAAAATCCTGATAGAAAATGAAATTAAAAAACAAAAGAAAAATCTTCTAAAGGTTCAATCAGAAGAAGCCAAATTAGAGAAACAAGAAAAACGTGAAAGGCAAGAATTATCTAAACTTCTTAAACTAGAAAAAACAAAACTTGGCAAGCAAGCACAAGCTGCTCACCAAATTAAACAAAAACAAAGTGATCTAGAACGAACAAAAATTGAATTTCAAAATATGATAAAATTAGTTAATCAAGAAAAGAAAAAACTAGCTGAAGAACAAAAACTTAAAAAAATGATTGAAAAGCAAGAAAAAGAACTGATAAAAGTAAAAGAAGAACGAATAAAATTAATTAGTAAACTTGAACAAAAAAAACAGACCGTATCAAAGAAGACAAAATTAGAACAAGCAAATTTAAACAAACAAAAAAGAATTCAAATACTACTTGATCAAAAACAGAAAAGATTAGAAAAAATTATTTCTAGCAGAGCTCAAAAGCAAAAACAAATTAAACTTAAAAACAAAAAAATTAAATCGCTTTCCAAGAAAAAGCCAGTAAGGAAAAAATTAAAAACTAAAAAAACAAAGAAAAAACGTTAACCAATTTTCATTGAAATTTGTTCACCATTTCCAAGATTTAACGTAAATGTTTGAACATTAGGAATTTTTTTGACATGATTAACAAATTTATCCATGATTGGTCTGAATTTTTCTGGATACAGAACATTATCAGTTGCTATTATTCCTCCAACTTTTATCATGGGCAAAACAATATCAAAATATTCACTATTGAGTTCTTTATCTGCATCTAAGAATGCAAAATCAAATTTTTCTTTTTTATCCAAGAGATGATTCAAAATCTCAGTGGCTTTACCCTGTAGATTTTCTATTATCTGTCCTACCCCAGCTTCTTGAAAATTAGCTTTTGCCCTGGCAATTTTTGAAGGATTTTGCTCAATTGTAGTTATGTGTCCGTCACTGCCAATTACTGCATCTGCAAACCATAGCGTGGAATATCCTACAGATGTGCCTACTTCGAGTATACTTTTTGCCTTGATGGCCTTTAGGAACAAATTGTAAAACTGTCCTGTATCCTCGGTGATTGCAAGCATTCTTTCATCATGATTTACCTCGATTTCGTTGGATTCCTCGAGCTTGGACCTTTCTTCTAGTTTTTTTAGAACAGTTAGAATATGTTCATTCACAATACATCTTAACTATTAAACAATTTAATTCTGCTTGATTAGTCTAATGAGAAAAAATTGCTTTTTAATATTGCTCATGTTTGGCATGCTATTTGGTTCTCAACAAGCTTTTGGACTTGAAATAATCGCCACTCCATTAAAAGATCCATTTGGACCTAATGATTGGATTGAGATTGAACTTGAAATTGATGGTTATTATGGTGGGGAAGTTGAATGGGAGGCTATACTTCCTGATGGTTCTTTAGAATCTGGAAAGTTAGAAAGTTTCAAGACTTCAAATAAACTCCATACCATTCTAAGAGATGCATTTGATAATCAATTTGGAAATTGGATTATTACTTACAAATACAATGGAATAAACAAAACAATTTCTACAGAAGTTGAACCATTAACTGTTGAAATTCGTACTGATAAAGAATCATACTATCCTGGTGATACTGGAACTGCATACTTGAAGACCAATCATCATAATCCCATAGCTTCACAGGCTGAATCATATCGTATAGAAATTCAAAATGATAAAGGCGAAACACCATTGCATTCAGATTATGTTTATGTTAAAGCATATCAAACCATGACGGTTCATACTTTTAGTATTAATGATTTAGTAAAATATAATCCGCCCGGGACCTACAACATTGTAGTTCAGTACTATAATTCTGTCTTCGAATATCCGTTTTATCTAGGCGATGCGATAAGCTTTGTATCAATATTTTTAGGAACAGACAAATCAAGTTATCTTCCAGGAGAAACTGTTGAGCTAAGCATTGTCACTTCTAAAGTTTTAAACGCTGATCCTGTGTTAATGATAACACCCCCTGCTGGGGCAACTATAACCAAAACTTTTCCTATTGATTCTCAATCAACTCGTTTAATTCTCGATGACATTTCCACAACTATGCCTGGTAATTACAAATTTAGATTAGATTATGGAGGATTTCAGAACACTGGTGAATTTATTGTTGAAGAGACTAATTCTTCATTTGATCTAAAAGATTCTTTAGAAATTCCTGATTGGATAAGAAATGCAGCTAGTTGGTGGTCCGATGATCAAATCACTGATGAAGATTTTGCAAGCGGGATAGAATATTTGATTGAACAATCAATAATCAAAATTCCAAATTTGAGTGACTCTGGAGAGCGCATTGAGCGTAAAATTCCTGATTGGGTCAAAAATAATGCCAAGTGGTGGTCAGAGGGTAAGATCTCTGATGTGGATTTTGCTAGTGGTATTGAATTTCTGGTAAAAAATGGAATAATTCAAGTTTAGTTTTTTCAATAGAATATATTTAGTAAATTAATCCGTCCATCAAGAATTGAATTATTACAAAGAATTAGATCTGGTAGAAATTGTTGAAGATATTTTAGATTTAGATCCTAAAATGAGATTTGTTGCAGTTATTGATCAAAAAGGCAGTATTATAGAATCTATTATGAAAAACGGAAAAACCTCTTTAAAATCACAAAAAGAAGAGGAGCACTTTTGTAAACAGGTTGTTGAAAGAAGAAAAATGAGAAATGATTTTGATAAAACTCTTGGCAAAGTTCGTTACGTGCATGTTGAACGAGAAAAACTCACTCAAATGGTTATCTACCCGAAGAATTTTACGATATATTTCACTTTAGAACCTGAGATGACAATTGAAAACAAATTGAAAATTATGAATAAAATTAAAAAAATGACGTCTCATCTTTAACCATTTATGATCATGTCTAAACATAATATCAAAATTCTTGTTGATGAAAATCTTGATGGAATGGATGAAAGACTAAAAGAAAATGGGTATGATGCATACAGTGTAAGAAAACTGCAAATAGAAGGTAAAAAACTTGGTTCTGATTATTCGATCATTAATTTTGCACGTGAAAACAATATGATTATAGTAACAAAAGATACAGAATTTCGTAAGGCTAGTGAAGAAAATAATTTTCCATTAATTCTTCTTGATGATGAAGAAATCCTTAAAGTAATTATTGAAAAATTAAAACAATTCTAATTGAATTAATTCTTTGGATTTATTGCACAGCTACCATCCGGATTTTGTAACTTTCTTGCCATGATTATTGGTGTTATCAGTAACACTGGGATGGAAATTGCGATAAACAATGTTTGTAATTGTGCAAGGGCTAATGTTATCGCAATTCCACTAGCAGTCCCTACAAATAAAGAAAGAAAACTTCCCGCACATGTAGGACAGGCAATAAACAATCCTGTGGCCGCTCCAATGGTACTTGCACCTCGTGTTTTTTTAGAAATGGAAAAAGCATTTACTGCAATTGCCACGTTTAGGCCAACTAGATACGACACAATTATCTGCAGAACTAAGTTTATTGGTATTATTTGCAGTCCAACATGCTTTGTCAGATAAACAAGAATTTCTGGCATGTAGCCTGGTTGATCACAACAAGGAACCACGACTGCTGATGGAATTTCAGCCCCATAATGATAAGAAAAATCTACTTGTGGTTGATACACAAGGGTCCCAGATACAAGTGAAAAAAATATCCCATAAAGAACAAAAGTTGTCACAAAAATCTTTCTTGATTTTTTATTCCATGTTGCTATGGCTATAATTGATAGAGTATCAGTTCCATTTTTTTTGATTTTATGTTTTTGATAATTATACAATCCATATGCAATTGAACCGAATGAAATCAGCAAAATTATGTAAAATCCATATGCAATCCGTTGAATTGGTTCTGTGGCGTCAGGAGTAAACAAGACTGGATCTTGATATCGTGCATAAAGTAAGAAGAGAAGTGCAATACTAACAAAACCTAAAATGACTAGTTTTTTGCCCTTTGGACTACTCTTTGTAGTCTGTTTTTCCATTTATCAAAAAAGCATGTTAGTTGAATTAAATTCTATGCTTAGATGAGTCTAGGCACAAAAATATAGACTATTGCAATTATCTCAAGTCTACCTATAATCATAAGAAAACTCAGTGCAACTTTGGTTGCAGCATCTGTTTCAAGAGTAATGACATTTGCAGAAAGGCCGCCAGTAGTTATCACGCCAGACGCATCTAAAAACGAATCAGCAAAATCTGCTCCCGATGTATCCATTAGATGAAATGCTGTGAAAATTGAAATTGTTGGAAAAAGAAAAAGAATAATCAACGTTGTAGCTATCTCTTTTTTATTATCATCAGTTAGATTTTTTCTTGATATTTTGTTGAATACAAATTTTAGATTTCTTAATTGCATAAAACGATAAATTTTGATTCCTCCTGCAGTTGAAAAGCCACATCCGCCTATAAACATCAACACTATCAAAATTGCTTGTGCATTACTAGCTAACGTATCTAGTGGCTGTAACTGTAATCCTGCAGTAGTGCTGGCAGAAACAGAATGAAATGTGCTAGAAAGTGGGTCTAAGCCACTAGTCAAAGTGAAAAATACTATTGCTCCTCCTAACACTCCAAAATAAACCAAAACTTCTTTGCCTAATTTTGGTGACATGAATCGTTTTCTTACAAATGCATAATGGAAAGTAAATGGCAAGGCACCAAGAATCATCGCAGCAATTAAAACCAGATGTTCTTGCCAAACCAAATTTTGAAGAATTGTTGAATTTGGTAAAAATCCCCCTGTAGCAAGCGTACTCATTGCTAATGAAAAATTATCAATAATGTTTCTTTCACCAAACAAGTATAACAGAACTGCAACAATGACAATATACACTGAAAAAATAACTGTAATCGTACCAAACAACTCTCTCATGTGTAGTGTTCTTCCGGAAATGAAACCTCTCATTGATTGCAATTTGCTTTCAGGATAAAATGCAGTCATTACGAGGTAAATGAAACTCATTCCTCCTACTAGCTGTGTGAAACTTCTATAGAATGTAAAACTCTGTGGCAATTCTTCTGGTTTATCAAAAAGTGAAATTCCACCAGTAGTGAATCCTGCCGCACTAGAAAAGAAACTATTGGCAAATAATTCTACTTCTGAACCCGAGGTATATGGAGAGACATAGAGGTATGGTATGGTTCCAAAAAGTGTTAAAATAAATAAACTAGCAAATACTAGAATCGATGCATCCCGAAGATTTAGACTTGCTTTTTCACCATAAGAATTTAGAAAAAACCCTGTAACAAGTAAAAGTACCGTGGTTAGATATATGCCAGTTGCTGTAACAGTATCATTTAGTACCGTTGACATTATTGCTGGAACAAGCAATAGAACTCCTGCGAATTGAAGCACAAAACCAAGATTTCCTAAAATTGCTTTTACTGGAGGGCTTAGCAGTCTTGGATGGATAGAGGTTGCATCTCTAATCATATTTGCAATTGTGCTTTGAATAATCATTCCAACAACTTGACCTTTTTTTGAGATAACTGGCAGCTTTCGAATCTTATTATCTCGCATTTTGTGCAATGCTTCTTGAAGACTTGAATTTTCTTCAATTGTAAATAATGGCGAACTCATGATATCTTTTAAAACAGTAGTCTCAGCATACACTGTTACATCGCTAACTTTACTTAGAATGTCTTCATCTGTAACAATCCCAATAGCCTTTTTGTTTTCATCAGTTACGATAATGTCATCTCTTTCATAATGTCTAAGAATTCTAGCTGCATCACGTGTTCTTGTATATTGACCTAACATGACAACGTCTTTGTCCATAAAATCTTTGACGGGTTTTGATAGTACGTATGAAACTGATTTACTTGAATTTACCGACATTAAACTAACCTACCTAAATTTTGATAATTTAAATACAAACAGTTTCTTAAACTCCAAAGTTTTAATTTCGTGCCAATTTTGCTTGAATATAATCATATGCTTACAGATCAGGGCTAGACTGGCATTGAAAAACCCTTGATATGAAATTAGATTCACTATGTGAGAAAACTATGCAAGATTACTCGAGAAGAATCTTTTTTATAAGAAAAAACTGTGCGCTATGTACATTCACGTTTTTTTCGTATATTTATAAGCAAAGTACTGCATCATTACTTGGGAATCTGTATTGAGAATTGATCAAGCGCAAGAACCTGATTATGAATCTGTAAAAATCGATTATGTAGGATTTGTTGATCCATATGCTGTTGAAGGAATGCTCGTCCTAAAGGCTGATGATGGTAGGGAATTTCACATGCGGGCATTTTCTGGTGAGGTTGCCAGACATATTGCAAGTTTTAATGATGATGTGAAAGATTCAGTTCCAACAATTTACAAAATGTTAGAAGAAATCTGTGAACACAATGAACAAATGCTTGTTAAGGTCAAAGTTTATGAAAGTGGACAAGTTCTGCGGGCAAATCTTTACTTTACGGGGAAAAAAGAGCTTGTTTTAAGAAATTATCGAGCTTCTGACGCAATGGCGTTGGCTGCATATTACAATATTCCAATTTTAGTAAGAAAATCACTGTTAAAAGAAAGAATGGAAGCTTAGGTCACTATTTCATCCAATCTATCTTCTTGTTGGGCTTTCTTTATCTCCATGGCAATTCTTCGTCCAACACCAAATGTTTGACCATATTGATATTTTGTATATGGGGAAGTTGTTGCAACAATTGGATTTCCTGGAACTCGTAAAGAAACATCATAAACAACCATTTCCAAATCTTTTGTAATCACACTTTGTAGTGAAAATGGTCCAATTATTCCTGGTGGATATTCTCTTTTTACCGCATTGACAAATTTGTCCCCCATTGTAATCACTTTTTCTAATAATGACTCTCTAATACTAGCTGGCGTATGTCCTACCTCGATATTTTGTAAGTCTATGTTTAAATCAAGTTGTTGTTTTGCAGGTAATGAATTAAAATCATACAAATTAGATTGCAGTCTTCTTTCAATTCCAATAAAATCAACATAATCAGAAATTGGTGTGTAAAAATAATTAAAATTCATAAAAGTTCCAATTGCTAATTCCTCAATACTAGAATTTTCTAAATCATTTTTTGATACAATTCCTTGCTTAATTTTTTGCTCTGCCTTCTTTTTATAATCTGAATAAGATGAAACTGTGAAAAATGCCCGTTCAAGTTTACGTTTTTTTTCTTGAACTTTGACAATTGCTGGCTTTGTAATGTTTTTTGGATTTTTGAAAAGCCTTGGATGCTTAATTCTGGCTTTTTCTAACAGATAATATTGATTTTTTTTATGAGAGCGCTCTTCAGCTTGAAATAACGCTCTATTGCCAAAAATTGGGACCTTGAAAGAGTTTTCAATTGACTTGTATCCTAAATATGCGGTTAACGAACGATGTGGAACAATGATGGTGTTAGTATCTCTCAAATCCTTCTGAATTTTTGGCGAAACCATGTCTTTGAATTTTTTTAAAATTACAATCTCATCGGCAACTCTGCCAAAACGCTTGTACGGAACTTCTCTTCCCTTTTGACAAAAAACAACTGTCTGCATTTCTTCATCTTTGGCACCATCCATAACTTCTAGTGCAGAATGGCTTCCTAGAACACCGATTCGAACATCAGAATAATTATTGACTATTTTTTTAATCTCAGATCTCTTTATCACATAATTTCTTAGTCAGAGGAGCTAATATAGCTATAATTTGATTTGCTAAAGTAAATTGTCTTCCCAGAATTTTTCTTTGCTTGGGGCAAAAAATTTGTAATCAATCATTTCTAATGCCGAATTAATTTCAGCCTCTAAATCATCTAACTTTTCAATTCCATTATTTGAAACAGTGATATTTTCTAGTTCTTTTATAATTACACCATACATTTCAGCAGTTATTCGATCAACATCAAGTAACTCATGATACCGATTCATAGGAAAAATATGCGGCTTTTAATTTATGATAATGCAGATGTATGAAAAAAGAACAAACACATTTTATTCCTAAAGAAGAGTTTATCAAATTGTCTTTTTAGAATAATACTATGTTTTACTCGTTTGAACTTCAACTCGCTGGGATCATTCTTTTAACAGCAATGGCAGCTGGTGGAATTAGTTTGTGGTTGAAGCGAAGACAGGATAAATTAAATCAACAAGATGAGGTAAAAGAAGAACAGAATATTTAGAACCTGATAGTGCTAAATTTGATCTTGTAGCTAATAGATAAAATATAGTAAGATTCCCTCAGAGATTATTGAAACTAATAGTTGGTATTACTGGAAGCACCGGTGTGATTTATGGTGTCAGATTATTAGAAATTCTAAAACAAATGAAAATTGAAACACATTTGATAATATCTGAATGGGCAGCAAAATGCTTAGCTATGGAGACTGAATTTTCTTTAGAGCAAGTGAAATCTCTAGCAAACTCTGTTTCTGATGAACATAATATGGCATCAAGTGTATCTAGTGGCACTCATAAAGTTGATGGAATGATTGTGGCACCATGTAGTATGAAAACACTATCAAGCATTGCAAATGGATATGATGAAACACTTGTTGCAAGAGCTGCTGGAGTGACAATCAAAGAAGGACGAAAATTAGTTTTGATGGTAAGAGAAACCCCACTTAGTGCAATCAATCTTGAGAATATGCTAAAGTTGGCAAGACTTGGAATTGTAATCCTTCCACCAGTTACAGAATTCTACACCAAACCAAAATCTATTGATGACATTGTTAATCATGGTGTGGGAAAATGTCTTGATCAATTCAACATAGAGCACGATTTATACCCTAGATGGGGAACATTCTGAAAGTAATAATTGCCTAAAATTCATTTTGAAAAAATTGTTAATGCCGATAGAAATAAAGTTTTTGACATCGCTGCAAATTTTGAAGAATTCCAAAAAACTTTACCTGAATATTTCACATCAATTCGAGTAAGATCATCTAGAGATAATGTTTCTGTTGTTGAAGAACATGTCAAGATATCTGGTAAAGAATTGGTAATGATGACAAAACATGTGACCAAATATCCTGAAATTCATGAAGTGTTTGTAATTGGCGGCGATGCAAAAGGAAGCCATATAGTGGAAAAATATGAAAATGTTGATGCTGGAACAAAAATTACTGTTAATGCTGATATAAAACTAAAGGGAATGTTGAAAATTGCTGGTTTTTTTGGAAAAGGAAAAATTACAAAAGGATTAATTACTATAATGGATGAATTTGCAAAAATTGCAGAAAGTTAATCAGAATCAGATTTTCGTTTTTCTTTAAACTCTTCTAACTCTTTGTCGCCCTCAATTCTGCCTTTTTCATATTCGCCCTTTGCCTTTCCAAAGGTTTTTGCTAGCTCAGGAATTTTTTTTGCGCCAAATAGTAAAACTGCAATGATAACTACTATCCAAATCCATTCTGCGCCAGCAACAAAGTTTGTTATTTGTTCGAACATATAATCCCCATTTCCTTCATTTATGATTTAAGTGTTCTAACTTCACGTTCTTTTCGTTCTATGAATATCATGCCTGCTAGATATAATGCAATCATTGGACCTGCAATAAACCACATTGTGACTCCACTACCGTCAGGAGTTATCACTGCTCCAAACACTACAATAATTATTGCTGCATAGCGAATATTTTTTTTCCAAAATTTTGCATCAGTCATTCCAGATACTGTTATGGCATACATTATCAACGGAAGCTGAAATGAAATACCAAATGCTAACAAGAACTGTAAAACAAACGTTACAAAATCCATCACATTCAAAAATGTCACTAGTCCTGCAGATTCTCCATATCTGTATAAAAATTCTAGAATGTAAGGGATTACAAGAAAATATGAAAATAGACAACCTGATGCAAACAATCCTAGTGCAGGAAATGAGATGGATCTACCTACGTGTATTTCATTTTCTTTTAATGCAGGTCTTAGAAATGCAACTGCTTCTTTAATGATGACTGGCATTGCAATAACGATGCCAACTAGTGCTGCAATGTATACTTGAGCAAAAAATGCTTGCCCTGGAGCAGTTTGAATAAGCTGAA
>JBHIUX010000030.1:0-10569 GCA_042138065.1 Nitrosopumilaceae archaeon | reverse complement strand
CAAATTATGTTTTAGATTTTATTGTTTAAAGTATAATTTGTATTGAAAGGAAAAGGGGAAGTGAAAAATTAAAAATGATCTACTAATAATCATTCTTGTTGTCACAATTTTCAACAAGACGGATACAATGTTATAATTGTGGATTCAGACAAGAAATTACAACTACATTACCTGAATTTGATCAACCTGTTGTAAATTACAAATGTCCAAAAAGTCATACGAGAGTATTCAAGTTCGGAACTGTTGAGATTCGACCCTTTTGTTATACGCCCCTGAATAGATTCTTACTCAATCAAAATAGCTGGCTTGAAAGGACGAGCATGACGAGCCTTTCCCTTTGGATCATAAATATCTGAATCGGATTCAGAAAACACACTAACATCAGCTCCAAAATCAGCTTTAGCTAGACTAATCAGCTCGTTTGAAATCAACCCCTTTTCATCAAACTCTCCTGATTCAAGCTTGCTCTTTCTAATCTCGGTTGGCTCAGACAAAATATCCTTTATCGTTTTCTGAACAAAGTCAGGATTCTTCTTTATCTCTGATGTTTCAGGATTTGCAATCAAGTCCTTCATTATTTGACCCATGTTTGTCTGGCCTGCCATCACCTTTTCTAAAATGAAATGATAAGCTTTAGACTTGAATGAGCTTGCAGTGTAAATCGTAATCTTCTTTGGGGTAATTTTAGTAACTTTGAGAATGTTTGAAATGTCATCCATCACGCCTTTGAGCAACTCTTCGGATTGAATCGCGTTTGGATCAATCACACCAGCAGACACTTCAGGCCAGCTGGATTCAGACACCAATCCTTCATTTTCAAGCTTTTCCCAGATCTCCTCAGCAATGTGTGGTGCAAAAGGAGAAAGCATTGCAACACGTTTAGAGTGAATCTCATGAAGCACATTCTCATACCCAGTTCTGCCTTTGGCCCGAACTCGCTTGAAATACCACTGCAAGTCACCCTCAAATGAGAACAAATTGTCATGAAGCGCTTCTCGCAGCCTCATTTTCTCGATGCTTGAGCTAATGCCAGAAATCAAGCTTTGAAGCTTTGATAAAATCCATTTGTCTTCAGCTTCCAAAGGCGAGCTTGATTTTGATTTTATTATTTTTTCCTTAAAGTCCCTATCCAAGCTTAGATCAGAGCATTCCTCAAGCAATGCTGCAAGCTTGTGCTTTATTCCGATGACAGATTCCAAATTAAAGTCAGCATCCTGCAACAATTCTGCTGATATGATTATTGCAAGACGAATTGGATCAGCTCCGTAATCGCGGATTGCCTGTCGCAACGGAATTATATTTCCCATGGATTTGGACATTTTCTTTCCATCCATCAACACACTACCATTCACAACGATTTGCTGCGGCCAGTTGCTTTCAGGAAATATTGCAACATGATTCAAAACAAAAAAGGTCAAGTGATTTGGAACCAAATCCCGTCCCGAATGTCTCGAGTCCACCGGATAAAAGTACATGAATTCATCACGAATCTCATCAACTGCATCCTTTGGAATTTTCGTACTCTTTGAAACATCCTCTGACTTTCCGTTTCCAAGCAAAACAAAATCAAAAAACTCTTTTCCCAAAGTCTCAGCTTGAATAGTTCCATTGTTCACATACTTTGCCAAAATGTAATACGCCATGTAAATAACTGAATCAGAAAGACTTTCGACAATCCAGTCCTTGTCCCACGGTAGTTTAGTTCCTAAACCGTGTTGTCTTGCACATGCTCTCTCACGTAACCATCCAACCACATAACTAAACTCACCGCGAATCTCTTGCGGTAAAATGCTCATGTGTTCAAGACACTTGTTTGCTTTTTCCTTCCAATCTTTATCACCGTAATTCAAAAACCATTGGTTTGTGAGAATCTTAACAACACATTCTGTTCCACAGCGACATCGGACAGGACTGTTCGTTAATTCCAACAAAATGTCTGAATACTTTTTTTCCGCTAGCCATTGCTTTATGGAATCTTTAGCTTCAGAAACCTTGCGTCCAGCAAACTGTCCACAGTTTGTCTTTAGCATTCCACCGTAGAATTCCTTTCCATAGATTTCCTCAGTTGCCTGCTCAAGTTTAGGGTCATCCTGGTCTTTCACGCCTAGTTTTTCACAGGCCTCTTTTGCTGGAATTTCTCCATATCCCTCAGTTTCTATGATGGAAATAGGCTTGATTATCTGCAATTCAGAGGTCTGAGGCTGGTTTTTCTTAAAATCAACTAGGGCTTGATAGTCAAATGGGGCATGGGCTGGAACCGACATTACAAGACCGGTTCCTGTTGCAGAATCAACAAAGCTCGCATCAAGCATTGGAATCTTTTTGTCCGTATGTGGTATGATTACCTCCTTTCCAACTAACAGTCGTCCTGAAATCTCGCCTTCGTATGTTACCTTTCTGTCCAAAAATTCTAATTTTTTTGCACACTCTTCTGAAACAATCCATTTCTCTCCATCAACTGTAACCATTTTGTATTCTGTTTGAGGATTCACCCAGAGATTCGTAACACCAAAGACTGTTTCAGGACGAAGTGTTGCAGTTGGAATGAAATAATCATCAAACTTGAACTTTATCAAAATGTATTCAGTAAAGTCTGGTTCAACATCGCCCAATGTGTCGTGTTGCGATACAGGGTTCTGGTCTTTGGGACACCAACCAACTGGATGACTGCCCTGTATGATTAGATTTTTTTCTTTGAGTGTGTTTATTTGCCACTCGATAAACTTTTGATAAACAGGATCAATTGTTGTAAACTCACGACGCCAGTCAATGGAATACCCCATCTCTACCATTCCAGCCTTGATCTCTTCATGAAAATAGTCTGCAATCTTTATTGGCTCTACAAATGTTTTGATTGCATCATCTGGAACATGATAGATGTTTTTCAGTCCATCTAAAATTTCTGCATCGCCAGCTTCAACTCGCTTTGCCATGCCAAGAATCGGGGTTCCAGTATAGTGAAATCCCATTGGAAACAAGACATTGTAGCCTTTCATTCTATAGTATCTTGCATGAACATCAGCTAGCGTGTATGTTCTTCCGTGTCCAATGTGTTGCGGAGAGTTTGGATAAGGATACGCAACTGTGATGAATTTTTTTTCCTTGTCGTTTGGGTCTGTCTCAAACTGTTTACCAACAAACCATCTCTGTCTCCACTTTTGCTCTACATCGGGCCAAACTATTTCCACAAAACTCACTCCAAAACCATTGATTTTGCTTCATTCATTGCGTCTTCTTTTTTAGACTTGTCCTTTCCACCACCTTGGGCAAATCTAGGACTGCCGCCGCCAGAGCCACCTAAAACCTCAGAAACTGCCTTTGCGATATCTCCAGCCTTGGTTTTAGCCTGCTCTCCTGCGTGAATTATGGCACGAACGGTTCCTTTTTCCTCAAAAATACCACAATATACTGCAGCAGGATTCTGCTTTACAAGGCGCTGCCCAAAGTTGATGTGAAAAAACTCGTCATATTCATCGCTTGTCGTTCCAAAGAATAATCCAGACAAAACATCGATTGAATCAACCTTGCCGTTTTTCATTTTAGATACTTGTTCAAGCAACGATGGAATCTTTTGGCGAGCCTTTTGCTTGTTTTCAGCCCGCAGCTTGTCGCGTTCTGCTTTTGCAGCCTGCTCTGCTTGAAGTTTTTCTAGATCAGATTTGTGTTGCTTTTCATATTCTTTTGCAGCATCGC
Organism: Nitrosopumilaceae archaeon; assembly: GCA_042138065.1. GTDB lineage: Archaea > Thermoproteota > Nitrososphaeria > Nitrososphaerales > Nitrosopumilaceae > DRGT01. The sequence goes on along the minus strand of JBHIUX010000030.1, from coordinate 6,876 downwards.
CGGCTACAAACTCTAAGCGAACAACTCCATCTTGAATTCTTTTAGTTCTTGTAATTTTTATCAAGTTTACCTTTTTTGTTGACTTTACATGTGTTCCACCACACGCCTCTACATCAAAGTCTCCAATCTTTACCACTCTAACAGATTTCACTGGAACTATACCTCCCTGATAAATTCGAAATCCATACTTTTGCTCAGCTGTTCCTCTGTCATAGTTGTCAATTGTTACTGGAATGTCTTCTTGTACCTTTTTGTTTGCAAGTTGTTCTATTTTTGCAACCTCATCTTCCGTAAGGGCTGAGTGGTGTGTAATGTCTAACCTTGCATGATCAACTTCCTTGAATGCAGAGTGCTGCCAAACCCAAGAACCCAAAACATTTCGAGATGATGAATTCAAAATATGTGTGCTGGTGTGGTGTTTTGTTATACCTCTTCTTCTATGTGCATCAACTATACATGAAACCTGTTGTCCATCCTTTGGAATTCCACCTTTGAGCTCATGAACAACAATGTTTCCATGCTTTGTTACATCAACTACGTCAAACTCAGCAATTGATCCGTGGTCCGGTTCCTGCCCACCACCTCTTGCATAAAATGATGTCTTATCCAACACGACATACTTGTCAAATGCTTTTAGCACCTTGGCTGAAAACATCTTTGGATCATCACCATAAAACAACAGCTCTGTTTCAGGCAAGCCCTCAATTGGAAATTGTTGCTGCTTTTCTTTTTTTGCAGACTGATGCAGCTCTGATAGCTTGGAGTAAAATTCCGAAGGAATTTCTGAAATTACATTCATTTCTTTGAGATAATCAGGCGTAACGCCGTCTGATTCGTACAATCTAATCAAGTCATCAGCTGTTGGGTCATGAATCTTTGAAACAATTTTTTTCATGTGTTCTTTGGAATGCTCATATCTTTCTGATTCAAGCGCAACGATATCTTTGACCTCCTCTCTTGTTTGCTCTAGTTCCGGATACGTATCTTTTAGATAGTCAACCTGCATGTCAATCATCTCATTTATGTCAAGTTTTAGCTTTAGTCGGTCCATTGTTCCAATAATTCTTCGAAGAACAATTCTTAGATTGTATCCGCCGCCAACGTTGCTTGGCAATGCACCATCAGAAATAGCAAATATCAAAGTCCTGACGTGATCAGCAATAAGGTAAATTGCCTCAAGTGGTGATATGACTCGGTTAACCTGCTCGTCTGTTAGCCCTGCATCTGAAATTGCGTGTTTTCGTGCAACAAATATCTCATCATATTTTTCAATGTTTTTTGCAATTGATGTAAAGTATTTTGTAAGAAGAGCAGAGTCTGCATCAATTCCAACTTGTCCTATTAGGTGATTAGTTATTGGACCAAAACAACAGTCATACGCAGTTGGCGTTCCCATGGTAATCCATGCAAACCGTTCAAGGCCTGCACCCATGTCGATAATTTTTTGGTCAAGCTCATAGTGGTTTCCCAATTCTCCCTGAAATTCTGTAAAGACTGCGTTTCCCAATTCAACTCCTTTTACAAAAAACTCTAAAGAAGATCCAAACGAGCCGCCACCTTCCCAAACATCTTCAACAAAGACGACCTCATTTTTTTGTATTCCAAATTGCTCAGTTAACAAACGATAATCCAAGTTAACACACTCATCCTTCCAGTATCCAGAATCATTTGGAATGGAATGCTGTCCAATCATACAGAAACTAGAAAAGTGTCGTCCCGTTACTCCAACATTTTCCAAATCCTTAAAGCGCAAACATGTTTGAGGAACAACCAAAGGATTTGCAGGAAACTCAAAGACAACTTTGGAGCCCATCACTCTCTGAAAGTCAACAACTGACGCAATTGTAAAATACAAATCATCGCGCCAGCGACATACAACTGGATATCTGTTTACAGACGTGTGTCCGTTTTTGACAAAAAATGATTCTACCTCCTTCCAGGATTGTGTATAATCAAATCTTTTCGCAGTTGGAGGATTTCCAATAAACGAATATGTATCCTCAGAATGTTCTGGACAATTAATCCTGTTTGAATCCAAAGTCCAATAGAATCTGCCACACTTGCCACAAGATTTGCGTTCAAAGCCTTGCTCTTCAAAGAGTTTAACCTTGTAGTAGCGTTCAGGCTCGGCTGAAAATTTTTTCAGAATCTCGTTTTTGTCCATATTGAAACGTCTGCCATCAGCCAATATTAAGAAATTTGGTTAATGATACGGTTATTGCTTACAACTTGGTGTTTGTTTATTTGAAAAGTAGAACCGTTAAAATACCGCGGTCGATTTTTTTCACATATTGACAAGCCGTCTGACTAGCATTACAATATTGTTTTCATTGCTAGTCTTGGCTGGTGCTCTAAATTCTGCTTTTGCACAAGAATCTACGGTTACAGTAGTTGAAAAAAAGCAGGTTACTCTAATTGGTCAAGGCTTTGATGAAGATAATGATGTTCTCACATTTCAGTGGGAGCAAGTCAGCGGAGAACCAGTAACGCTTTCTGCAACAGATGAGCCAGATCCAACGTTTATGGCGCCTTCAGTTGAAAACGGCAAAACAAAGGAGCTGGTCTTTAAGCTAACAGTTTCTGATCCATTTGGGGCAGAAGATACCAGTTCTGTGAAAATTTTAGTAAAGCCTGTAAACAGTGCCCCTTTTGTTTATGCAGGAATGGACAAAGTCATTCTACCATCAATTTCTGCAATGACATTATTTCCAACAGTTTATGATGAAGACCATGACGTAATATACTACCATTGGAAACAAGTCGGTGGACAATCAGTTGATCTAATTCTTTCATCTCAAAAACATTTAACCATCACACCAAGTGAAATTGATTTTTCAAATCCTGAACCACTCACTTTTGAAATAACAGTAAGTGATGGTTATGGTGGTATTTCATCTGACACTGTAAACATATTCCCAGTTTTGTTTGAGGACCAAAGAAATCCACTACTTTACATTGATGCAGGACCAATTCAAGAGGTTGGTGAGGGCACTACAGTAACTTTGCATGGAAGTGGAGAAAGTGTTTTTGGAACTGAAGTTTCATTTCGATGGTCACAAAACGTGGGAGAACCAGTAGTGTTATCAAATCCAGTTGCAGCAGAGCCAACCTTTGTTGCACCAAAGTTGTATAATGATAGACCAATGTTGTTGTCATTCACACTTTCAGGATATGCGCCAATCAGTGGCTATGCTTCAGACTTGGCATTGGTAAAAGTTGTACCTGTTCATCTTCCACCAGTTGCAGACGCAGGCGATGATCAAGAAGTTTTTAGAAACACTAAGGTTAGACTTGATGGCTCTGCAAAAGATCCAGATGGTGATCCAGTTAAACTTGAATGGAAGCAGCTTTCAGGAACACCTGTAAGCTTGGATACTTCACTTTATCAGGTGTCATTTATTGCTCCAAACGTAAATTTTGGAGAGACTGAAACACTAACTTTTCAGCTAACTGCTACAGACTCTGATGGTTTGTCTGATACCGATGATGTAAAAATTACAGTCTCAGCTATGAACAGACAGCCATTTGTTAGTGCTGGACAGGACAGAACGGTTTCTGAAAATACCAAAGTCACACTAAGAGGAACTGGACATGATGCTGACAACGATCCGATAACATTTTCATGGAAACAAATTTCTGGCAGTGCATTAGACACTACAAAGATTTCTGATTCTGAGATATCATTTACTACTCCTAATTTGTTGCCAGGTCAAATGAAAATTTTTGTATTTGGATTGAAAGGAACTGATCCATATGGTCTATCGGATAGTGACTCTGTATCAATAACTGTAATACCTGAAAACGCACCACCAACTGCAAACGCAGGTCCTGATCAACGTGTTCTTGAAAACTCAAAAACAACATTAACTTGTCAAGGAACTGATCCTGAAAATGATATGCTTTCATTCTCGTGGAGACAAATAGATGGTTTGCCAAAAGTTATACTTGGATTTTCAACCACTGGAACCACAACCTTTACTGCCCCACCTGTAATTCAAAACACCAACCTTACCTTTGAGTGCAGAGTATCTGATGGACAAACTTTTGCAACTGACAGCGTTAACGTCTTAGTTAGAAACCTCTTAAACATGCCAATTGTTGCAGATGCAGGCCCTGACAGAATTGTCAATGAAAAAATCACAATAACACTTGATGGTACTCAAAGTAATGATCCTGAAAACCAAGAAATATTCTTCTCCTGGAAGCAAAAATCTGGAGACAAAGTAAGCCTGCTTGGAGCAACATCAACTTCTCCTTCATTTACAACTCCATCTGTACAAAATAATGAAATCAAAGTACTAGAGTTTGAGCTTCGAGTATATGATAATAATGGAAGAGAGTCATTTGACACTGTTCAAATCACAGTAGACCCAATCAACGCAGAACCATCTGCATCAGCTAGTGCAAGACAAGACTAGTAAATATGCTAACATTTCAATTAAATACAATACCAGTTGACACTATCTCGTGTTTGGCAAAAAGCCCCAAATGAAAGAAGGCGTTCATGTATTTGCAACAAAACCAAATGGTGAGTTTAACAACATAATTTTTGGAGTCGTTACTGGAGTAGATGGAGACAAGATTGGTGTTAACGGTTTAGAAATAAATCCAGTGGGACTAAAAAACAAAGTACAACAAGGAAAAGCCGGACCTCGCTCTTCTGAAATTTTAAAAAATCCTACACCTGATAACATTATTTTTGCACTAATCTACAGAATTGAGCAGGATAATTTCACAGATGTCTTTGACACAAAAACAGACAACGTCCAAATGATTCCACCAAAATCTTACGCCGTTTTAGATGGATGGGTCAGAGAAGAACTTCCAGAGCTAATCAACAATGTCTTGTCACTTCCAGCAGGTGATGAGCAGGATGAGGCAAAAAGAAAACTAAAGCACAGAATGGACACTCTCTTAGATAAGAACCTCAAAAAGAATCTGTATTCTATTTGCCGAAGTCTTAAAATCCTAAACTAGAACCGCCAAATTCTCTATAGTTTTATATTAAGCCCCAAGCGAATTTTCGATACAATGGAATACGTTTACGCCGCTTTGCTTTTGCACAAGCTACAAAAAGAGGTCAACGAAGCAAACGTTACTTCAGTAGTAAAGGCATCCGGAGCAGAGGTTAATGAGGCACAAGTCAAGGCACTAGTTGCAGCACTAGCTGACGTAAACATTGAAGATGCAATCAAAGCAGCTCCAGTTGCAGTTGCAGCCGCAGCAGCACCAGCAGCAGGTGGCGGAGAAGCAGCAGCCGGTGGAGAAGCAAAAGAAGAGAAGAAAGAGAAAAAGGCTGATGACGGAAAATCCGAAGAGCAAGCAATGGAAGGTCTTTCTTCATTATTTGGATAATCATTTTATCAAAACAAAACTGATCTCAAACTACCTCAATGTTAATTAGCATTCATTATTTCTTCAAAGTGATTTGGTAGACTTGGCAGCCCCAGTTGAAGTTTTCATTTACATTTTAGATCTTTTTGGAACAATGGCATTTGCAGTAACAGGAGCTTTCAAGGCAATAGAGCACAAGTCTGACATTGTAGGAATAATAATTTTGGCAACAATTACTGGAGTTGCTGGTGGAACAATTCGAGATATTGTTCTTGGAAAGTTTCCACCAAACTCACTTTTAGATCCTGCCTATGTCACAATCACAGTGGCAACCGGAATTGTGATCTTTTTTTTGTACTCTCATCTCAAAAAGCACTGGAACGTGTTTTTGAAATTTGATGCAATTGGATTGGGAGTATTTACTATAATTGGTGCAACATTTGCATTCAATATTTTTGGCCTAAACTACTTGGCAATGGTTCTTGCAGGAATGCTCACAGCAATTGGAGGAGGAATTTTGAGAGATGTATTTGTAAATCAGGTTCCAATTGTATTTGTCAAGGAACTATATGCTTCTGCCAGTTTTGTCGGAGTCACAATTTTCTTTGTTTTATTGATGGTAGAAGTGGAATTATACGCAGCAACCATAGCTGGAATAGTCATAACAACTGGAATGAGAATGGTTGCAATGAAGTACAACTGGAATTTACCAAAAGTCAGAGGAGATTTTAATCAAGGCTGAAATTGTTGTCCTTTTAGAGCTCACAAATCGTTTAAACAAAACTCTGGTGAAACAAAGCCAGTGAAAAGAACATTTCATATTTTTACCATTGTTATGATAGCTATCTTAGTAACAATTTCAACAAGTTCTGCGCAAGCATCATCGCACAATTTCAAGGTCTTAAACAACGTCGAAGTCCCGGGAACTGATCAAACATTTGATATCACATATCAGGTGCAAAGAAAACTTGTGGAGGCTGAAGTTGAAACACTACGAAAAAGCATCACCTTTACCTTTGCAGGAAATCTAAATAACGACAAATTTTTGGTCATACTTCCATATGAGCTAATTCAGGGCCCATTTTCAGTTTGGTCTGATAAAATCCAAATCACAAATTTTGAAATAGAATCTACTGAAAAAAATTCCATTTTAATAATTCCGTTGTTTGATGAAACAGAACAGGTAATTATTGTTGGAAGCAAAATTGCTGGCACCTTTAATCCTAAAGCTCCTCTTGTGATGAATCATATTTCTGGTTCTATAGACAAAACGGTTTACGTGTATGGTGATACAATTCAAGTGTCCGGCAAAGTCACAAACCCCAGAGATCTCAGCTTTGTGACCCTGACAATTCTTGATGCTGACGGTACTACAATGATTTCAAATGATTTGCCACTTGATACAAATTATCAATTCATAGCATCAATTTCAACCGGTGGATTGCTTTGGTCTTCTTTGGGAGAACACACAATTAAGGTGACAGGAAAAGACGCAAATACATTTTCTGCAAAGTTTGATTTTGTTTCTTTTGTATTACCTGA
>JBHIUX010000029.1:6078-10696 GCA_042138065.1 Nitrosopumilaceae archaeon | reverse complement strand
TTGAAGCTGACTCCAAGGAAGCTGAAGCAATAGCAATAAAAGCATAAGATTTGTCTCAAGCTTATTGACCGCCACTTCAGGTTTTTCTAAAAAAACCGTGGAAGTGGACTCACGTCACTTTTTAGTGGAGGTACTAAAGTTTGAAAATGGAAATTTTGTTTCCGTATCAGAAGGTTCTGAAAGGTTAGGATCTATGGTTGTTTCATTATCAACAGGACCAACTCCAGTTACTACAACTGTAATTCCGGCTAGAACTGAATCTCTTTTTTTAAAATTAACAGCAGAAAGAATTAGCACAAGTACAAAAGGTATAGCGATAGTTTCTACCTATGTTCAAAGAGAACTTGAACCCGAAACAGCTAAAACACTAATGACCGCAATAATGGAGCTTATTCAAACATGACTGATCTGAGAAACTATATTTCATTACTTAAAAAAAATGGAGAACTAAAAACCGTTAGAAAAAAGATTTCTACAAAATACGAAATTGCAGCCATTACTGCAAAAGTAGACGGTTCTAATGCAGTATTATTTGAGAATATCAAAGAAAGTAAATTTAGACTAGTTTCTAATTTAGTTGGAACACGAAATAGGTTTGCAAAAGCCGTTGGAGCCAAAGAACCAAAGATTCATGAAAAAATTATTTCAGCAATTAGACAAGCAAAAAAACCCAAAACAATAACTTCTGCAAAATTTATGGAAAACAAATCAAAAAATCTTTCATTACTACCAATTGTAAAACATTTTGAAAAAGAATCAGGACCCTTTATCACCTCTTCAATAATTTATGCAAAAAACCCTGATACTGGTGAACAAAATTCTTCGTTTCATAGATTAATGCCAATTGATAGAAAACATTTCTCTGTTAGAATGGTTGAAGGTCGTGATCTTCACCGCTGTTTTGTAGACGCAAAAAAACATGGTGAAGATCTCAAAGTGGCCATAACAATAGGGGTTCATCCCGCAATTTCTATAGCAGGTGCATATCAAGCAGATTGGGGAAAATCTGAAATCAATATTGCTAATTCTATCTTGGAAGGAAAACTCACTCTTACAAAGTGCCCATATTCTGGAATAAAGGTCCCCTCTTTAACCGAAATTGTAATGGAGGGAAGAATTCTCAAAGATAAAACTCACAAAGAATGGATGGTAGAAATGCTTCAAACTTATGATCATAAAAGATTACAACCAGTATTTGAATTAGAACACATGTACTTTAGAGATAATCCAATTTATCATGATATCTTATCTGGTTACACTGAACATAGATTACTAATGGGAATGCCTATAGAAGCAAAACTAAACGGTGAGCTAAAAAAAGCATTTTCACAAACAAGAAATGTTTCAATGACAAATGGTGGATGCAATTGGTTGCATGCAGTTGTTCAAATAAAGAAAAAAACTCAATCAGATCCAAAAAAAATTATTAAAAAAGCGTTTTCAATTCATCGTTCCCTAAAACAAGTAACTGTTGTGGATGAAGATATTGATCCAAATAATGCTGATGCTGTAGAGTATGCAATGGCGACAAGATTTCAAGCAGACAAGGACCTGGTCATAATTAAAAATGTAAGAGGTTCCAGCTTAGACCCATCAAGTGATCAAAATAAACTAAGAACAGCAAAAATGGGAATTGATGCTACAAAACCATTGTCAAAGAAACCTGAAGGATTTGAACTTGCAAGAATTCCAAAATATGACAAGATTTCATTAAAAGATTATTTAAAATAAAATTTTGAGATTAGTTTGTTCTAATCTTATTTTTGTGGCCACATATTGTTCCAAGTCTCAGCAAATTTCTTCATTAGTTCGCCATATGCCTTCATCTGTTCCATTCCAGATTCATTTAGTGTTTTTTGCCAGTTTTCTGCAAATTGTCTGTAAGACTCAAAACTAGCCTCATTCATGGCCTTTTGCCAACTTTCACCAAATGTTTTGAATGCATCTATTCCAGCTTGACTCATGGCCTTTTGCCAGTTTTCACCAAATTGTTTCATTGTTTCAGATGATGATTCTTTTGCAGCCTTTTCCATTACATCGTTGAATCTTTGTTGCATGTCCGAACTTGCTTTTTGAACTGATTCGAAAAGCTGTTTCCAGTTTTCAAGTGACTTGGAATATTCATCCCACAACTTTTGCCAATCATTTGAAGATTCGTTTTCTGACATATTTCAATTCTCAAATGGAGGGTAACATAAATGGATCCTCATTATCATTTTTTGATTTGATTTATGTATGAGAATACATTTCAGATTCAGCAGGCATGGAGGTGAAAAAATAGATGGCGACATATGGAGTTTATGGAAGTCACACAACTGAGTCATGTCCATTAAACAACAAAGAAAACAGAATGGCAATAATTGAGGGTGGGCCACTATTCAAACAAGCAGCAGAATCAGCTGGTGTCAAAGTATTGGCACAATATCATTCTGGACTTGAACACACTTTCTTGTGGGTTCTTGATGCAAAAGATGCACAAACAATTGAAACCCTAATGATTCAAACCGGTGTTGCAAAATTTAATGCCGTAAGAATTGTTCCAGTGTTTACTTTTGATGATGTAATTGAGAAATGCAAGAAAATGGAAGGAAAGGGTTAGAAATCTAATTTATTTTTGATTTTTATCCCAAAAGTATTCTTTTTGTAGAAAAGAATCAAGCTGATCAAATGCTTCCATAGAAATTTCTTGTTTTGCTAACATTTTTGATAATAATAATAACAATTTTCTTTGAAACTCTACATCGTGATTGTGATATTTTTCTAATCTTTCAACTACTTCTTCTAACTTTTCTAGTAGTGGTCTGACTTCGTTTGAAACAATTTCTTTAATGTCAGACTTTCCTGCTACCGAATCTTCAAATTGTTTTTTCATTATGGGATCATCACCTGATTTCTAAAAGTAATTATCTATACAAGGTTAACATTTTCCTAGTATTTTAGCAGCTACAGCTATCTTTTTACGCCTATGCAAAATTCTTCTTATTTGAAATGACTCTCATTGATATGCTTTGAAATCAAATTTAATGCATCAAATTTTTCACGACAATATGGACAAGTAAAAACAGTTGGATGCTCCAACTCTGGTAAGATAACTCCTCTAACTTGTAAAACTCCACCAAGTTGTTTTCGTCTAATTAATCCTAGAGGTCTGGAATCATCCATTACGACTAGTCTTCGAATGTTTTTTTCTGCCATGATGTTAATTGCATCACGAACAGTTGCATCTTTTGAAATTGTAGCTAAAGGCTTTCTCATAATTTGTGATACTTTGATTTTTAATGGATCAAGACCTTGTGCCACAACATCACCAAGAATATCTCTATCTGTAATGATTCCAACAACAGACGTTCCTTCAAAAACAATTACGCTTTCAACCATTTTTTCTGCCATTATTTTTGCAGCATCAGATACAGTAAGTTCACTTGCAATAGTTGTTAATTTTGGATAGATGTATTTTGATACAGGATCCGAAAGTGAATTTTCAGGCAACTAATTACTGTATGATTATCTTATGAATAATAGTATCGCTACTAATTGAAAGAATATAGAAATAATGCCGAAAGTCAATAATTTATTGTCTTCAACCATTAATGACTTGTATGGGATTTCTCAAAAAACTAAAAGATACAGCTGAAAAAGGTGTTGAAAAGGGTTCGGACTTTGGAAAAAAAGGAATCGAAAAAGGTACAGAACTTGGAACTAAAGGAGTCAAGAGTGCATCTGAATCTGCCAAAAAAGGTTACAAAAAAGGAAAACAATAGATCTTTTTTGAGATCAATTTTTCTTTTTAACATCAAATCTCTATTCTGTAGTAAAAAATCGCAGTGAAACTTAATAACCTCCTTTTAACTCACGAAATTCAGATTGAGATTAAAGTATTCAGTACCATTATGGGTACTAGTTTTTACGGTTTCAAGTATTCCTATCTATGCCGCATATGCTCAAACCGATGACTTTGACAAAGATGGTGTTCCAAATGATGAGGATTTTTGTCCAAATTTACAAGAAGATTATGAAGGAGAAATTGATGGATGTCCATCAGAACATCAAATTCCACATGATTCTGATTATGATGGTATAGCAGATTATGCAGATTTCTGTCCCGATCTTAGAGAAACTTACAACAAATTCCAGGATCAAGACGGATGTCCTGATTCAGCAGTGGGTGGTAGTAGTGGAACATTTGACTCTGACGGTGATAGTATTTCTGATAACTTGGATTCATGTCCAAACCAACCAGAAACATACAATGGAATTTTAGATAGAGATGGATGTCCTGACGATTACATTCCTAAAATTGATTCTGATCAGGATGGTATTCCAGATGCAATAGATGCATGTTCTAAAGAACCAGAAACTTACAACAGATTCCAAGATGATGATGGCTGTCCTGACACTGTAGATAGCACAGTATCAAGTTATCAATTCCCAGATGCTGATGGTGATGGAATTGATGATAGATGGGATGCATGTTTAGATCAAGCTGAAAACTATAACAACTATCTTGATTGGGACGGATGTCCAGACGTTCCAGGTGTAACTCTTGAAGGAGTAGCTGATACCGATTATGATGGAATTCCAGATGCTGAGGATTTATGTCCTAATGAACGTGAAAACT
>JBHIUX010000029.1:0-5978 GCA_042138065.1 Nitrosopumilaceae archaeon | reverse complement strand
GATGGGATGCATGTTTAGATCAAGCTGAAAACTATAACAACTATCTTGATTGGGACGGATGTCCAGATATTCCAGGAGCTGAAAGTACAGAACCAACTTATCCTGATGCAGACAAAGATGGTTATCCTGACAATATAGATCAATGCCCAAGTCAACCTGAAACTTGGAACAAGTATAAAGACAACGATGGTTGTCCTGATCAAGGTCCAGAACAGTCAAGAGAAATTCATGATTTAGATCAAGATCAAATTATAGATGATTTGGATATGTGTCCAACCGACCCAGAAGATTATGACGGGGACAGAGACGAAGATGGATGCCCTGATAACTAATATGGTGGATAAGTTATCTTTTTTTATGGGAGGTATAGTGTAGTATCATGAAGTTTTATCTTTTCATAATACTTTCTATCATGATTGGTAGTTTTGCATTTGTTAATGCATATGCAGATACAATAAATTTTTCAACAAACAAACAATTAGTAACTGAACCATTTGAAAAATTCTTAATTGAAGGAGAAGTTGGCGCAACACAACCAGTAAGACAAGTTTTCGTCAGTATCTATGATCCAAATGGAAAACTAGTCTATTCTCCAACAGTTAGTCTTACCGACCAAAAAGAATTTGTTAATGTCGCACGAGTTGATTCTTCGTGGACAGTAAATGGGCTTTATACAATCGAAGTCAGTAATCAAAAAATTGGAATAACATCTGTTGGACAAATTGAAGTTCAAGTTGAAGGAAATACAGCTTCTCAAACACCAAGTTTTTCAAAAATACAGGTCAAAGGATTAACAGTTGAATATGGTGGGGGTATCAGTTTTGAAAATGTACAAGTAGATGAATCAAGCAAGAAAATTACCTTCAACATTGGCACTCAAAATACCAATCAACTTACCTTGAAATTACCTCAAAAACTGATAACTGGTCCAAATACTGTAATTGTGGATGGTAATCAAATTTCGAATTTTCAAATAACCAAGACTTCATCTGGAAACACTTTGACAATACCACTTCAATCTAATTCACAGCAAATTGAAATTATTGGAACATCTGTAATTCCAGAATTTGGAAGTGTAGCTATGATAATTTTGGCAGTAGCTATAACTAGTGTAATTTTGGTAATGAGAAAAAGCATTAAAGTTAACCCAACATTCCTTAACTCATAATTTTTGTTAAAAGAAATGTCAGATAAGATCTATTCTAATTTAACAGAAAGATTAATAGATTAAAGATTAGGGCTAATTGTTGTTGAATCGTTTATTTGTTTTTTTCATGCTTTTTTCGTTAATTCCATTATTATCATTTCAAGCATATTCCCAGGAAGACTTTGATGAAGACGGTGTTATAGATTCAGAGGATTTATGCCCCAATTTACAAGAAGATTATGTAGACAAAATTGACGGCTGTCCATCAAACTTCGTCCCTTGGTATGATAATGATTATGACGGAATACAAGATCATCTTGACCTTTGTCCAGATACCAAAGAATTCTATAATAGATATCAAGATAATGACGGCTGTCCTGATTCATCTCCATATGATGTTGGTGGAGTACCTGATACTGACGGGGACGGAATAGCTGATTATATTGATTCATGTCCAAACCAACCTGAAACATATAATGGATTTTTTGATAGAGATGGTTGTCCTGACACAGTACCAAATATAGATAGAGACCGTGACGGAATTCTTGATCACTTGGATTCATGTCCCACTGTAGCTGAAACTTACAACAGATTCCAAGATGATGATGGCTGTCCTGACAGTTTAGCTCCTGAAGGAGTTGGTGATGCTGATGGCGACGGTTATCATGATTTAATTGACAAATGTGTTCTACAACCAGAAATATTCAATGGACTCCAAGATGAAGATGGTTGTCCAGATGGAATTGCAGAATTTTTAACATTACAGAATCTTGATACAGATTATGATGGAATTTTTGATGTAGATGATTCATGTCCCACCGTAGCTGAAACTTACAATAGATTCCAAGATGAAGACGGTTGCCCTGACTCATTGTCAATCGAGGGTGCCTTTTCAGGAGATTCTGATGGAGATGGAATACCTGATTCAATTGATCAATGTCCAAAAATTCGTGAAACTTACAACAGATTCCAAGATTTAGATGGATGTCCAGATTATCTTGGTGGTCTTGGTGGTACTCCTGATTCTGACGGCGACGGAATACCAGACCTTAAAGATGTTTGTCCAACAATACCTGAAACTTTCAATGGTTATCTAGATAGAGATGGTTGTCCTGATCAAGTTTCACAAAGAGATACTGACAGAGATGGAATTTTAGATCATCTTGATGAATGTCCATTAAGTCCAGAAACTTACAACAGATTCCAAGATTTAGACGGTTGTCCTGACAGTTTAGCTCCTGAAGGAGTTGGTGATGCTGATGGCGACGGTTATCATGATTTAATTGACAAATGTGTTTTCAAACCGGAAACTTTCAATGGCTATCTAGATGAAGACGGCTGTCCTGACAGCATTCCTCAATATGATAAAGATCCAACAAAGGCAGAACAAGTAAATCGTGACAAAGACAACGATGGATACTTTGATGAAGTAGACGGCTGTCCTGCACAACCAGAAACTTGGAACAAGTATATTGACTGGGATGGATGCCCAGACATTGTACCAGAACAATCAAGACATTTGCATGATTATGATCTTGATGGTATAGACAACGCAGTAGATTCTTGTCCATATAGTCCAGAAGATTATGATGGTGTCAACGATTCAGATGGATGTCCTGATAACTAAGTTTATTTTTTAATTAATTAAACCCAATTTTATAATTCACGGAAGCTAACCAAGAGGAGTTGACCGTTTGAGGTACAGAACTGTCGTACGGCCCTCAAAAGTAACGAAACCTATCTTTTGGAGCACTTGGGTTAGCCTCCGTGATACAAAACGCGATTTCGAAAATAAAAACCACTCTAGTTTGTGTTAGTCATGATTTTTTTAGATCGTATAATTACTCCGTGTTCCTTTTTAGTGATCTTGACGTAATTACGAGATACGGTGAGCAGGACGATCTATTGTTGCTTCTCCCGCAGCTTTATGTGAACCTGCTTACCATTTTATAATTAAAAACCAAGGGACCTGAAAAAAAGCCAGGTCCTTTAAAGAACTAGCTCTATTGTTCTTGCTTGCTCGAACATAATCATTATGGCATCGTCATATTTAACCTTCATGACTTGTCGGAATGTTACAAGACATATTTTAGTGAGGAAAATCTGCGAGTTTCAGAATGTGAATAGTCTTTACCATTCACAAACCGCCCACCAATCGAAATTATCGATGATATGATTATATCATTTTTAGAATAAAGACTTTTGGAATAAATAGGAAAATTAGATTATTTTTTTCTGCTTTTTTTCTTTAGGCTCTTCTTCCTCTTCAAAGCCTTGTATTTTATCTTCTTCATATGGCATTTTGATTCATGCTCAAGTCAATAGATGAATCTATGACAGGCAATGTTTGGTTTTTTTTACTGCTGGATCAGTTTTTTCAAAATTACTCTAAAGGAAAATCGATGTTACAGTTGGTGCACTTTGCTCTTTCGCCTTTGTAAGTATCACTAAAATACTGATTTACAGGGTTTTTACAACTCCAGCAAAAAATGATCTCCTTTGACATATCCTTTATTGGAAAAAATAACTTATAGCGAGTTGTCCGTTCGAAATGAAATACACAGCTTTCACAGGCTAGTGAAATAGCATTAGAATTGTTGTTTGTAATAATGTGATACTTCCCAACTGATATGTTCAAAATTAGATAATACTACATTAACTAGAATTCAGCTCTGAAAGGGGACCAATGCCTATCTCTTTAACCCGACCCTTTCAGAACTTTTTATTTATAAAAATTTGAAAAAACCCAAATAATATTTTGATACATATTTTGTCTGTGCCATTAATGGTAAAATGCAAAGAATGCGGCAAGAATTTTTCTTCTGAATTTCAAATGATAGATACTTCATTTTGGCATAAACCTGTTTTAGCTCAAAACATTATACAGGATTGTCCTGCGTGTGGCAAATCAGCTACATACACAAAATATGATCATTTTTTTCAATAATTCTAGATTCCAAAAATGTCGTTTGGTTGTGTTCCAGAACCTGCTAGCTTTAATGATGAATTCCAATCTTTAATGACATCATTAAAAACTTCAATATCATGTCCAACTCCAGATACTTTTTCTAAAATTTCTAGAATTTGTTTTACAGAGTTTTCATATGGTGGTTCCTCACCATGGTTTGAATTTATTCTATAACCTGTCATGTTATAGTATTCTGCTGCAACTCCTAAAATCACATTTGAAAAATAAGGAGCAACCTCATTTTTCATTAATGTTACATCGTTTTTTTCTAAAAGATCAACTGCTTCTTTGTTTGTTGCATAACCTGTCGCCTTTCCCCTGGGACTAATCTCTGCCAATCGTGTTCCAACAGTGTAAACTTGAGAAATTCCAATATCTTTTGCAATTTTTAGATAAAGCTCAGAATAATCTCTCATAAACATGCAAGGGGCATTTCCTTGCGGTTTTGTTAATAGAATAAAACCATCATCGCCACGCAAAAACTCGGCATAACAGTTCTGAGTATGATGGGGAATTTGTTTTACATCTAATCTTTGATCAAATTCTGGAAGAGTTGCTACTCCATTTTGATTTATTTCAATAAAATCAATTTGATCAGGGGCAGAATACTGTAATGGCATATCAGGACAGACATCTGGTCCCCAAATTCTTGCAAATGGTCTCATATTGTGAGAAGATGCTATTATTTCACCTAAAATTTTTCCATGACTATAAAATTCATCAAACATGTAGATTGATGGAAATGCAACTATCAACTTTCCATCCTGCAGCTTTGGCGAGTTCTCAATGAACTCAAAGTTGCTAATCACTAAAATGCAAACAATAATGCTACATTAAGGACATTGTTGTCAAATTAGTTAGCTTTAGCATTGAAAATGCATTGTTACTTTGACCAGCCTTCTTTTGGAAACTTCATACCTGCAACACGCGTAGTGTAATCTTCCATGTTTGCAAATTTTTCAACTATATTCCAATTTTCTTCAATTATTTTTGCTACTTGAGACGGTACATCTTCTTTCCAGTTTGCATCCTTGCCCAAGGCAGTATCATACAACTTGTTTTTTACAGATGCAGCAGAAACCTGTTTTCTGGAACCAATCTTGGGTTTTAGACGATATAGTTTGAGCATGATGCCTTCCGCCTTGTCACCTGTGTATGTAAAATAATCATCTTCAACTCCGTCTATGATTTGTTTTCTTAGACTCCATGATAATCTTGAGATTAGGGGAGGAAAATATCTTGAAAATGGGGCATTAAAAGTATAATTTTTTGACACTTTAACAGAGTCTCCAAAAACAGACTCAACCATTTTTTTTCTAATTTCAAAAGAAAAAGGAAAACTTCTAGTGTTTAACTCATTGTTATCTTTTAGGAAAACTACTGGCATTACTTTGATAATGTCTGCTTGATTTTTTAGATCATTAATTATCTCTACATGAGCGTTTGTTACTGGGTTAAGATGTGCAAGAAAAATTGCCGTTACCAATTAAGCTACCTAACTCAATGTCCTATTTCAATGATTGATTTTTAAAAAAATGGGGGCGATGGGACTTGAACCCATGATCTCCAGCGCCCGAGGCTGGCAGTATAAACCAAGCTAACCTACGTCCCCGTAGTGAATCAAAATTTCGCAATATTATTTCTTTAAAAAAATGATTAACCGTATGATTCGAACTTTACGTCATAATTTCCATCTTCACGTTTATTTTGCATTGTGACAAAACCTTTTGGTTCTACGACATCAAGTACTCCATCAATTGTACCTTGATATCCACAAATGTAAAAGAACGTGTTATCTGTGGTAATTTCTTCACCTACCATTTCTTCAAGAGGTGATTTACCATCTTTTCCTGGTTGTAAGAA
>JBHIUX010000028.1:0-11198 GCA_042138065.1 Nitrosopumilaceae archaeon | reverse complement strand
TTTGTAACACTAAATGATGATGAATTTCTTTTATTTGATCTTGAAGCTTCTGGATTACGAGAAGGCCGTTACATCAGAGTCTCTGGCGTAGCTGAGAATTCATTTGGTGAAGAAGCATCTGTTAGACTTTTTGGAAGACTAGTTGAGGATAGTGTTGAAGGATCAATTTATGGTTTTACCGGAAGTCTAACTCATAATGGTATTAAACACAAAGTTATCTACACCACTAGTCTGATAGGATTAGCAAACGTTCCAATAACAACCGAATCTACACCGCAAGAAGAATCTACTATCCTCGTTCATATTCTTCGTGGTTCTAACACTCAAGGAATTGCATCAAGTTACATTGAGGCACTTGATATTAGACAAGAGGGCATAACAGAAAGAGGTTCATCAGGATTAACTGCAAATTATTTTGATCCTGAAAGAGTTTCAATAGAGCCCGGAACATCAGTGACGTTCTATAATGATGATACTGTAGCACACCGACTTGTTAGTGGAACCGGACTTGGAACTCATAGTCGTATTCAAGGAGAACTGAAAATTTGTGAAACCCCTGATGAAAAACTCCCAGAAGGATTTTCCACTAGATACACTAGCTGTGCATTTACTTTTGATGGAAGAATTGATAGTGGAGTAATTGAACCAGGAAAATCATGGACAGGAACATTTGATGATGCCGGGTTCTACAGAATTATTGATCCAAATTATCCTTGGATGAACATAGTTGTTTATTCATTTCCAGATACTGGCTCTGAAATTATTAGAAGAGTTGGAGACAATCCTAGAAACTAATCTTTGAATCCAAAATAGGATTCTAATTTTGATTGATTAAACACAATTACAGACAAATCAGAAAACTCCCTTCCTTCTAAATCTGAAACCATTCCTTCAAAACTAGTTTCATTTTCAGTTGTAAGCAACTCAAATACATGTACCATCATTTTTGAGGTATCAAAACCGTTTTTTTTCAAATAAATTGCAATTTCTGATGGCATGAAATGTTTTTCAGGCACATTTGGCCAGGGACGAGGAACTAACACTACATTATATCCATCAATTAACGCTTTTTGTAATTCAAGTTTTTTTTCTTCAATTGAAGTTGAAATGTGCATTGTGATGACTTTGGATTTATCTAAAGGAATTTTAGCTTTTGATGCAGCTACTTGAATTGAGCTAATACCGGGAATTATTTCTACATCTCCAAAGATTTCAATTAACCTATCAACAACTTCAGATTCTGAAAAATTTACATCACCAGTAAATGGAACCACTAGGGTTTTCTCGCTCAATTTTTCTTTAATACTTTGATAGACCTCTTCTTGGTTTTTCATTGTAATCTCATGAATCTCTTTTTCTAGAATTAAATCTTCAATTGTTTTTAGTGTGTACTTGTATCCGATTACAATATCGCAATTTTGAATTATTTCTTTAACATACTCTGTTACATATTTTGGAGAACCAGGACCAACTCCTACTGCATAGACTTTCAATTTACGGAATTAATTTTTGATGGTCTTTAATATATTGAACAAGTGGTTCCCAATCCACTCTCAGGTATTTTTGTGGATCTTTTGCAGGATACTTTACCCAACTCTGAACAACTGAAAACTGGAATTTTTCTTTTTGACCGTTTTTTGTATATTCGATGTTTAATACACTGCCCCACGGTTCTTCTTTATTCCCAATTTTTGTAATATCATCAAATGCAATCTCTGTATTTTTTTCATTTTCTAAATCTAATTTCAAATCTTTTTCTGAATAACCATCATGCGTATGCATAATGTTTTTTGATTTATCTTTTAGTAGTCCAACAATTTGTCGTTGTACAACTGCTTGCCACCATTTCATTTTCGCCTCTGTTTTATGTACAAACATCAGATGTCTATCCGTAAGTAACAGCATTCCTTCACGTCCTCCAATTGAGACAAACTTTTTTGATTCTCTCCAAACCGACACAACATGTGCTATAATGCGTTCATCGGTATCCATATTTTGAAAAATTTACTCACGTGTTAAAAACTAATGCGCACTATTGGCTTTTATGTGAGGCAAAAATCCAAAAAACATGAAAAGCCTATTTTTGATATTTGCTTTTGGATTTTTACTATTAGGCATTACCAATCATTCCTTTGCACAAAGTGAGCAAGTTGTGGTTTTGGAGACCACATCAGGAAACATAGTAATTGAGTTCTTTCCTAACGATGCTCCAAAAACTGTAGAAAATTTTCTGAATTTAACAAACAGTGGATTTTATGATGGTGTAATCTTTCATAGAATTATACCAGATTTTATGATTCAAGGCGGTGATCCTCTTTCAAAAGATCCTGAACTACAAAACCAGTGGGGTACTGGAGATTCAGGTCAGAACATTGTAGCAGAATTTAACACAATAAAACACAATCGAGGAATCGTTTCAATGGCAAGGGCGCAACATCCTGACAGTGCAAGCTCACAATTTTTTATTGTTCACGCTGATTCAAACTTTTTAGATCAACAATATACTGTGTTTGGAAGAATTATAACACAAGAAAGCTTTGACACTCTTGATAAAATTGCATCATTAGAAAAAAACTCTAGAGATGTTCCAGTTAATCCTGAACAAGCTAAAATTTTAACAGCTAAAGTTGTACAAAGATCAGAAATTTCTGATTTGTTAGAACTTGGTGAACCTGAACGTGTAAGTACATCAACAATTCGTCCACCAACATCTCCTGAAGCATCATCAGAACTTGCTCCATACTCTGATAACAAACTTGGATTTGGACTTCTTGTTCCATCTGGATGGTCTGTACAAGAACCACAAAAAACTACGCCCGAGGTACCTGATGTTGTGTTTATTGGCCCACAAATAGGAGCACTTCCTCCAGTAATTTCAGTAGGCGTTATGCCAACAGAGGGAAAAACACTACAACAATTTGTAGATGAAAGAAAAGCCGCTTTACAGCAAACAATTGATGCAGGATTCCTAGAACTACTTGAAGATAATATTGGTATTGTTAATGGAAAAGAAGCGTGGGTTGTTACAGCGGTAGGTTCAACTGGTGGGCCACAACCAGTCATTTACAAGTCTGCTCAAGTTGTAATTCACACATTTGAAAATTTCTACATTATAGCTTTCACAGATGATGAAGAAAATTTTGAAAATAATGTTGAAACCTTTGAAAACGCAATAAACTCATTTACTCTAGCTGGCGATGGTACTCAACCATTAAGTGCAGAAGCATCTGAGGAAAGCACAACTCAGGAAGAAGGGGGAGGGTGTCTAATTGCAACTGCAACATTTGGGTCAGAGCTTGCACCACAAGTACAACAACTTCGAGAATTACGTGACGAAACTGTACTACAAACAGAATCTGGAGCTGCATTTATGAAATCATTTAACCAATTTTACTATTCGTTTTCACCTGCCATAGCTGACATGGAAAGAGAAAATCCCGTATTCAAAGAAGCAGTTAAAGTTACAATCACTCCATTTCTTGCAACACTTTCAATTCTAAATTATGTGGATATTGATTCGGAACAAGAAATGCTTGGATATGGAATTGGAATCATTCTGATGAATGTTGGAATGTATTTTGTAGCTCCTACAATTGTAATCTATAGATTAAAAAAATAATCTACCAGACATCATCAACTTCATCAAGAACCTTGTATTCTAGATCAACTGGTTTCTTGAAGAACTTTAATCGTGCAATATCTCTTGTAAAAAACAAATCAACTGTCCAATCAATTAGAACACGAATCCGTTTATCCCACTTTGGAATTTTTTTAAGGTAAACATTTCTCCAAATTAGCCAGGCCCAAAAACCTGCAGTGTTTACACCAAGAATAGTTGCAATTCCCGTTCGTTTCCCAATTATTGCCATTTGTCCTTTTGGTTTGTATACAAATTTTTGTTTCTGACCACTTGTGATTAATGCATTAAGATTATGAGCAGCTACTTTTGCCATTGCTTCAGCTAGCTGTGCAGTTGGTGCAAATGGTCTTTCTGTTTCTGGATTTATGAATAATGCACAATCTCCTATTGCAAACACGCCTGGAAAATCAGACACCTCAAGATGATCATCAACCACAATCATTCCTCGTTCTGTTTTGAACATTGAACGCTTGATTGTATTTACTGGAGTAATACCAGCCGTCCAAATCAAAGTCTTTGTTTGAATTGCATCAACGTTACCTTCATCTCCGTTTAGCTTTTTTGTTTTGACCTCATCCCCATCAAAACTAGTAACTGCAGTTTTTAGCTTTATTTCAATTCCTCTTTCTTCCATTTTTTTATGTGAAAATTTAGCTAGACTTTCTTCAAAACCTGGTAAAATATTTGGCAATGCTTCAAGGATCACAACCCGTATATCTTCATCATTAATGTGAGGATAGAATCTAGATACATCGGAAAGCAAGTCTTTTAGCTCTCCGGCAGTCTCAACTCCTGCAAAACCTGCTCCAACTATAACAAAGGTTAGCATTCCCTTTCTTAGAATTGGGTTTTCTTCATTTTCTGCTTGCTCTAACATGTCTATGATTCTGTTTCGTAAAAGAACTGAATCATTTAGTGTCTTCATGGCATAGGCATTTTTTTCAACATCAGCCATTCCAAAATAATTTGCTTCACTACCCAACGCAACTACTAGAAAATCATAGTGTAATGAAATCCCTCGTTTTTCAGCCGTTCCCCAAAGATTTACAATCTTTCCATAAGGATCAATGTTTTTAATTCGACCTTCATAGAATTTTGTTTTGTGAATTATTGTTCTTAGTGATGTAATTGCGTGTCTTGTTTCAATCATTCCAGAAGCTACTTGTGGTAAAAGTGGTGTAAACAGTAAGAAATTATCTTCAGAAACCAGTACGATCTCAATATTAGGATCGTGTTTAAAATAATCTTCTAGATGTCTAGTACACTCTACTCCAGCAAATCCTCCACCTAACACTACGATTCTTTTTCTGTATCGAACCATTTACAGGCGTACTCTATAGTCGGGAAATATATCCGGTTGCATTAATTTTCAGAAAATTTAGGCATCTGACTTGAACGAATTTTTAACAAGTGGGGGTGCGATGAAAATTGTTGCTAGAACAACAAAAACAAGTGTTGAGTAAAATTCATCAGAAAGAATACCAAGCGCCAAACCAATTCCTGCAACGATAAATGCAACCTCGCCTCTTGCAATCATTCCGTACCCAATTCTTAAACCACTTTTTTTATTTTTCAGCATGATTGAGGCAGGAATTCCACAACCTGCAACCTTTGAAATCACAGCTATTCCTAAAAGTATTGCAAATATTGTCCAGTTAATTGACGATATTTGTGTAATGTCAACATGCGCACCAATAATTACAAAAAATAACGGAGCAACAATTGTCTTTAATCTTCCTACAAACTCGCGAACCTGAGCAGCTAGTTTTGAACCAGCTAATCCCATACCAGCTGCAAACGCTCCAACTATTGGATTCAATCCCAAACTAGATGCAATTGCCGCAAGACCAAACGCTGAACCCAACGCAACACCTTGTCTTGTACCTCTAGCTTCTAGTGTTGTTGGATGAGTTTTTGAAACTAGATGAACAATTTTTGGCAAAAGATAGACAGCTGCAAGCAAAATCAAAATCCAAAACCCAATCTGAGTTGCAGTTGTACCTATCATAGATTCAATTGGTGGTAACCCATTAAATGTAACCAAAGAAATTACTGCCGAAAGTATTGCAAGACCTAGTACATCATCTAAAACTGCCGCATTTACTAGAATATTTCCTTCCTTTGTTTTTTCTTTTCCAATTTCTTCTAGAACAGTAACTGCTATTGCAATGCTTGTTGCACTAAGTGTGGCTCCAATAATTACAGAAACTGTCCAATCAAAGCCCATCAAAATTGTAATGTAGTATCCTAAAACAAGTGGAGTAATTACTCCCATAACCCCCACCACTGCAGCTCTTGGCCCTGCCTTGATTAGATCATGAAACGTAAAATGCAAACCAGCTGAAAACAAAATAATAATTCCAGAAATTTGCCACAAAGCCATCATTACCTCGTTTAGCTCTACTATCGGTTTATCAAAAAGGGGAATTACACCACCAAGTGCAGTTGGTCCAAGAATAATTCCTGCTACAACAAATCCAATTATCTCAGAGATCTTAAAATGAGAACACAGTCTTCCTAAAAGCAAAGCTGGAAGAACTAAAAATAAAACTCCGATTATGGTTGGAACAACGTCAAACTCTGTAACCATTTTTAGCTAGGTCCTATTTAGTGCATAAAAGCAAATAACATTATTTTCAAGACTGATTATCAATCACCTAAATCAATTTTCATTCTCTTGTTGTAGAAGAAATAGAAAACAACTCCCACTCCCAATATTCCCAAACCAACCAGAATTATTTGCATATCAAATTGAATGGCCATGTAGATTGTTGTTACTAGACCAAACAGAGGAAGAACTGGAAACCTGCCAACATTTACAGGTACTCTAAATGGTCTTTCTGTGTCTGGCTCTACATATCTCAACAGTATTACTGCAAGATTTATCATTGCAAACGTAATCACCACTGCAAAAACTACAATGTTCGCAACAATTACGATATCACCAATAAAGGCAAAACCAACACCTGTAACTAGAATTGCAATTACGGCAATCCAAGGAGTTTTTGTTTTGGAATGAACCTTGCCAAGAATTGAAGGTAAGGAATGATCCTTTGCCATCCCATAAAAAATTCTAGCACCTGCTACAAGTGTAATGAGAACTGTACTTGCTGTTGCAAATAATGCAATCAAAGAAAGTGTTATTCCTCCACCATCTCCAATCGATGTTTGTGCAATCTGTGCCAGTGGGGCTGCTGATTGTCCTAACTCTGCCCAATTAACCACTCTTACTGCAGCTAGAGAAACTAAAACATAGATCACTCCTGTGATTAGAATGGATAGCATTATTGCTCTAGGAATTGTTTTTTGCGGCCGTCTTACCTCTTCGGCAACATTTGCCATATCCTCAAACCCAATGAATGCAAAAAATATCAAAACAAACGCTAGAATTATTCCAGTCATTCCATTTGGCGCTTCTAAATAATTAATTGGCTCTGGCGCATCATATGTAAATCCTAGAACTATGATTAGTGCAAGTCCTCCTATTGTTACAATTGCAAAAATTGTATTCGCCCAAGCAGATTCTCTAATACCAATGAAATTAACAAATGATAGTATTCCTATAAGAGCAATGGCAGTTACCACAATTGGAATATCAATAAACTCTGCAAAGTAACCACCAAATCCTAGCGCAACAGTTGCTGCAACTATCATTGATGTCATTGCAGTCAGCCAGCCAATCAAAAATCCAATAAAATTACTTTTGAATGCCTTTTTTACAAAGATGTATTCAGCTGCCGCTCTTGGAAATAATGCTGTTAGCTCTGCATAGCTTAATCCTGCGAACACTGCTACAATGGCTCCCAACATAAATGAAATCCATACAGAATTTCCAGCAAAGCCAGTTGCTTCGCCAATTAGAACATAAATTCCCGCCCCTAAAATTAGTCCAACTCCGTACATTGTGAGCTGAAACAATCCTATGTGGCGCTTGAGTTCAGTCATTGTATGATTGAAACCATTCTAGTTATTCTTAATTTCAAACTTTTCCATTTTGAGAATGTCTGATTTTAGAATTCTAGTCGTGCTGTCATATGTAATGGTGTAAGGAGGATTCATTGTTTCATGATTTTTTACATGAGAAAACACTACATACTTTTCATTTTCTAACAAAAGCAAACCAGCCTCTTCCACAATGTATCCACTACCTTTGGTTCTACGAATTACTTCACCTTTTGTTAGCTCATCATCATACCAGTGATGATCAACATACTTTATGTAAATCACTTCGGTCTTTTCATTTTCCTCAGTTTCATCTGCCATACCAGTTCTTGAAGAATCCATGAATTATCTGTTTTTTTAAAAAGACCGACGTGTTATCCTTGAAAAACTTTATCATCATCGTTTGGCACACGATTCCTCTTTTCTATCTAAAACCCAGATTCATTATCGCGGGAGCTAGCGAAGTTCTGTCCATATTCCTCCGATCTGTGGAATTGACAGCACATTGGTTACAGCCAATGCCCAAACGTTAGCTTCCGCACTTTTTCAAATGGAAATAACTTCTCTAGAACTGGTTTGAAGAAAATCTACTAAAGGCATAGTATGTGTTGGTTTTGTAGCTTCACAAAAAATTATTTTGAATTCAAGTTTGTCACAAAACAATCTGACAATTAGATCTCATTAAATATCGTAGTTGCGTGTATAAAGTTAGGGCATGCATGAATCACCATACCTAAAAGCTAGGGTAAGCTTTCAAGGAAATTATAGTAATGATACACCACTCGCTAGAAAAGAGTCTTTTCTGAAATTTGACAACTATAGGGATAGCTTTGTTTTTAAAAACATGGTGATTGCATATGGTGAACTAGCTGCAGACGCAGTACTTGCTCACTTGGCTACCACACTTGCAAAACCCCGATTAGAAATTGTATCAAACTATTCAAAGTTTACACAATATGTGAAAGATGTTTATGGAGAGGTTGAAGGAAGAAAATTTCTTTCAAAGATTCCATCCACATTCTAAAGAACAACTTTTACTTTTGAAATCTGTAATCCTCTTTCACCAATTACGATTAGATCTGATCTAATTTTCAATTCTTTGAGTAACTTTACACTTTAGATTAATTCTTAGATTTTCCTTTTCCTTTGTTGTTGCCTTTTCCTTTACCGTCTGAACTCTTTCCTTTATCAGAACTTTTGCCTTTGTTATCAGATCCTTTGTTACTTTTATCAGAACCTGAACCGCTATTGCTTTTCTCAGAATCATTCACACTATCAGAATTTCCAATAATTGAACCATCATTTGATCCAGAACCTGATGACGTGTTTTTGATTTCTTTAAAATTATCAAACTCTAGTTTTTTATCATTGTGTTTTGCCTCTACAATTAGCATTTTTTTCATTAGCTTGGTGTTTTGCTTGATTAGCTTTTTTAGTTTTTTGTCTTTTTCATCACCAAACTTCATAGATTTTTCCGTTACGCCGTATTCATTCATAGAATCCTGAAATTCTTCTTTTATAGATTTTAATTCAATAGCTGTTTTGATTTTTTTGTGCACATCGGCCGTGTTTTTTATCTTTTCTTCTTTGAGATCAAATTTTATCTTTAATTTTTCAATTTCCTGCTTTAGCTTTTTTGATTCCACTCCTGGATTTTCATTAAATATTATCTGAGAATCAACCTCTAGCTCATTTAGCTCCTCATTCCACTCGTCTTTGATGGTTTGATATTCTGATATGATTTGTTCCTCAGATGTGGTAGACTTTTCTAAGTCATTTGATTCATACTCAAAAATTAATTCTGCTGTCTCATCAAATTGAACTATTTGTTCTTCGATATCTTCCAGAGTTGTTACCTCTGGGAATAATATATCATCTATACTGATTGGAAAACCAACCACCTCAATTGATATCTCCTTAATGTATTCTAGTAACTCTTCATCAATTTGGCCTGTGCATTCTGTTATTGGATCATCTGGCATGTAAAGTAAATTAGAATCAGGATCACATGGATGAGGAATCAAAACTATTTCAAAAACTGTATTTGTATTTTCAAAGTCTAGTGTAGTAGGCGACGCCTTTTTTTCTTGAATTAGTGTAGTATCATCAGCTGATGCAACGCTAATAGTGCCAAAAATCAAAGCCAGTGCTATCACTATACCCCCAATTGCCCTCAAGGGATCGATCCCTGTGATGTCATAAAATAAAAAGACTGCTACAATTCTTTCTCAAAAAATGCTAAATCTCAGGCTTGAACCTCTTTTTGAAATTTCTCATTCCATTCCTTTGACCATTTTCTGATAAAATACACCAGCGTGCCATGCAAAGTTCCAATAGAACCAATCACATAGAGTAAGAAAATTGGATTTGTGTAAAGATCCAACGGGCCTGAAAGATTTTCTACATCAATGCTAGCTGAAACTAAAAGCGATATTGGAGAAAATGCAAATCCTAAAGACAAGACAATGAGAATAAACTTTCTTAATTTTTGAATTCTGTAAAAAGCCCAAGCATCAATAGAAGGGATTAGTGCAAAGATGGTTTGTAGTTTAACATTGACAGGTTGTTGCTTTACCATTCTCAAACTATAGAAGAACTATTCAGTAAAATAACTATGGAATTGTCACAAAATCATATGACAACCATTTATTTCAAAGTAAGTAAAGGACAAGAAATTTCTTCAAATATTTTATTTATTGTTGATTTATGATCTTGCTGTTGTGCCTCATCAAGTGAGTGAGTATCTATGATTAATAGATCAACATTATTGTCTTCAATAAATGAAACTAGAAACTCTGGAAAAGATTCCACCGATTCTACTTTGGTTTTAATTGATACAGAATGCTTTAGTGCCAAATCCCCTATCTCATGAAATGACTTTTCTGCATCCTGTAGTTTTTTTTGGTGGGATTCTGTTTCTTTTTTTGTATGAAAGAATCCAAATGTTGGAGCAGGCGTTACTATACATTTGAGAAAGGTAATTTTTGAATTGAATTTTTTTGCCAGCTCAAACGCTGCTTCATAGGTATGTTTGGTGTGCTCTAGTGTTATGAAAACGACTAGAATGTTTTGAAACATCTTGTGCCTTGGTGTGTATATTATTTAAAAAATTTAGATATTATCTAGCCTCAAATTCTAGTCTGTCTAATGTAGTACAAGCTTGTTGATAATACCAAATCAGTCGTAATGGTATGGTATGAGCCGAATCGAATATGGGAACAGCAAAGCCGTTGACAAATTCATTGAAATGATGATAACAAAACCAGGAATTGGTTTGTTATCCGTTGGCGTCTTTGTAGCATTCATTCTATTTGGATAACACCATTAGAGATCTGATTTATCTAAAACTACTAAATTAAAGAATTATTGGATTTTGATAATCTATATTCCAAAGTAATGGAAGTGGATTCTGCAATTCGTTATGCTGCAATCCAAGACAGTTCTGGCAAAAAGATTTGTGGTGGATTTAGAGAGAACATTAGTCCAATTCTTAGCGAGGATGAGCTTAGAATGATGCATTATTATGCTAGTCAGAGATGGCAAACTAGAAAGCACATTGAGCACAAAATTGGCAACACCAAATACGCAATGGCTGAATACGAAAAGCTAAAACGAA
>JBHIUX010000027.1:0-11301 GCA_042138065.1 Nitrosopumilaceae archaeon | reverse complement strand
TATTTTCTAATCTTAGATTCTATTAGGTTAAACCTTGTAACCTACCTTGTTGACATTATGATATATCGTACAAAATTAAACACTTTGAGTAAATTTGAATATATGAAAAGTATCATCCTGATTGTATTTTTCGCATTTTTGTTGTTTCCAATCAGTTCTAGTTTTTCTCAAAAAGTTGATGAACCATCACAGTTTGGAATTGCACTGACTAGCACTTCGCCATATCATTTCAAAGATAATGATGGATATACTATAGTACTTGGAGAGATTGAAAATTTGAAAAATTTTCCAATCACTGGAATTACGGTGAGGGCTGGATTTTATGATGATGTCAATGAACAACCACTTGAAACAGCTACTGGCACAACCTTAATTGATGTCATACCACCATTTGGCAAATCTCCATACATGATAAAATCACCAAATCCAAATTCTGCCATAACTGAAGTTTCAGTAAATCTTCTTGGTTTTACATCGGCACCGCCAAAAAATGAGCAACTTGAAGTGGATTCTGAAATCACTAAAATTGGTGAAAATATAGAAATTTCAGGAACGATCATAAATAATGCTGGTGGAGAAGCATCTCAAACCAAAGTACATGTTGAGTTTTTTGATGCATTTCAACCACCTAGAATTTTAGGTGTTGCAACAATCGAGCTAGGACCACTTGGAGGAGGCTCTAGTGCAAATTTTGAATTTTCTGAAAGATTTGATTCACGTTCATCAGGCTACAAAGTTTTTGCAGAATCTAACAGCTATTATTCTAATGTTCAAAGTGTAAAGCTTTCACCATCAGAAGCTCTGACAAAGCTTGTAACAATTCATGATGTTTCAGTAGTGGATGATGAAGGAAAGAAACTAAATGGTGTGGCCGTAGACAACAGAGTTACCATAAAAAGTAAAGTTGGAATTCAATATTCTGAAGACCAAGAAACATACGAGCAACCATACAGATATTATGTTCAAATAAAACAATCCGGCGAAAAAGCCTTTGTTGAATTTATTGGAATCTATGAGGATTCTTTTGTAGATTCTGGTGATGTTTTGTTCCCATCTGTAAAGTGGACCCCACAGAGTACAGGATTGTATTTTGTTGAAACATTTGTGTGGGATCCAAACGGAGTCCCACTGGCATCAAAAGGTCCAGTTATTCTAATACTTGTAACCTAGCTAATTTATTTTCAAAGAGTGTAAAATAAAACAATGGCAAAATACGAACTAGTTGCTACGGGTGGAACTTTTGATATAATCCATAAAGGACATATTGAATTATTAAAAAAAGCATTTGAGATTTCATCAACTGTCATTATAGGATTAACTAGCGATGAGTTGGCAGAAAAAAAAGGGAAAAAAATCACTAATGATTATTCCACCAGACTTGTATCGCTAACTTCTGCAATTGAAGAAAATTTTCCAAGATCATCATTTAGAATTAGCAAGCTTGACAATGATTTTGGACCAGCAGTTCTTGAAGGTGATGTACAAGCTTTGGTTACAAGTGATGAAACAAGCTATCAGGGCGAATCACTTAACAAGCTTAGAGCCGAAAAAAATCTTCCAAAAGTAGATGTTGTTGTGGTGCCAATGGTTTTGGCCAAAGATGGAAAAAGAATCTCCACATCGAGAATTAAAAAATCAGAAATAGATTATCAAGGAAACTTGTCTTGAATTGACAAGTAACTTTTCTATGTTTGAGTAAGTGTGATAAAACAAAAAATTTGCACTCCTAACCATGCCTATAATCAACCACATGATGAAGCAAATTGGTAATGATGTAGCAAATTTGCAAGAAGGTTTGCATCCTGAAAATCTTGCATTTTGGTATGACAAAATTATCAAAGAAACAAAAGAGATGGCACCTCCTTGGCTTCAAGATAAAATTAAGGTAAAACAGGATCCAATACTGCAAATGAAATTCAATCTAGATATTTCAAAGCGTGCAGTTCAATACTTTATGATGGCTGTTGAAAAAAATTTAGATCACATGCCATATTCTACAAAACTATATTTTCTCAAAGTTCAAGAGATTATGGAAGATGAAGTAGACAAATCTCTTGTCTAATTCTATTCTTTAATGATTTCAACTTCATCATTTGTGATTGTAGTTCCTACAATCTTGTGTTTTTTTTCTATTATAGACTGAAGAAAATCAGCAAAAGATTCTACGTCTTGAATGCTCTTAAAAAGAACACTATGAGCCGATTTATCTTTTAAAGAAACAACAACTTCAGTATCTACAACATTCAAAATTTGTGTAATGAATGTCTCTTTATTATCATCTGTGAAAAGTAAACCTGAAAGTTTTTGTGCTTCGTATTTGTCTCTACAAGAAATTCTAAGCTTCATTTATTTTCAAAGAGAAATTTGTCTACCTGATCTCGAGCCTTTTCACGCTTTTCTTGATGTTCTTTTAGAAAACTATTGATTTTTTCAATTAAGATTGCTTTAAGCTCACCAGTCAACAACTTGCCCGATTTATAATCATCATAAATTTTCTTTAGTGCAGTATCATCTGGTTCAAAAAAGATTCGGAGATATTGATATGGAACATCAATGTCAGGATTTCCTCCAATTTTTCTATGCTGCTCAACATCTGGTTGTCCACCTGAAAATGCATACTTGTTGATTTTCTTTTTTACAGTTTCTGGATCATCAGTTGTGTAAATTGTAGTATTTTCTTCTGATGCTGACATCTTTCCACCCGGTCCTTGCAAACCTGGAATCATTATGTTGTGTATTAAGGCAGGTTTTGGCCTACCAATTTTTGGAGCAACGTCACGTGTTAATCTAAAATGAGGATCTTGATCAACTCCTAGAGGAATTAGAACGGGTTTATCTTCAATGAAACATGGTGCTGACTGCATAGATGTATAGAAAATCATTCCAATGTTGGTATCATTTGAAAAACCAAACACTGCCTTTGTATTTGAGAAATTGATTTTTTTTGCAACCTCAGCTGCAATTGGATACAAAGATTGGATGTTTTTTGTATCGATTATAATTTTGGTGTTTTCTGGCTTGAATCCAAGAGCAATAAAATCAAGTGCATTTTCATATGCAAATTTTTTCGTTTCCTCAAGTGTCAAGTCTTGTTTTGAAAAGAATTTTTCATCATCTGTTAGCTGAAAATACATATTCACTC
The DNA here is from genome assembly GCA_042138065.1 of Nitrosopumilaceae archaeon. Classification (GTDB taxonomy): domain Archaea; phylum Thermoproteota; class Nitrososphaeria; order Nitrososphaerales; family Nitrosopumilaceae; genus DRGT01. The sequence continues at coordinate 8,159 of JBHIUX010000027.1, read as the reverse complement.
CAAACCTATCTTGAAGCCATTTTGCAAAAACCCATGGGACCAAATGTCCAATATGAGTATGACCTGATGGCCCTCTTCCAGTATACAAGAAAAACTTGTTTCCTTTTTCATACTCATTTAAAATCAAATTCATATCCCTATGTGAAAAGAAAATCCCTCTTCTTAGCATGAAATGATCTTCTCCTGCAACCTTTCTAATTCGATCTAAAAGCTCATTTGAAATCTTTTGAGTCCCAAACCTTTTGATGAGTTTATCATAATCGATTTCCCCCTCTACATGCCAAGGGGTTACAACAAAGTCATCAGTCGACATTCATGAATGACTTAGGTTAAGGTTTAAAAAGTCTTTTTCGAACTCACTGCTGATGTCTCAAGTTTTTCATGAGATTGAAAAAAAAATTATTCGATTGCTAAATGATAATCCAAAACTAACCCCAGAAAAAATTGGTACTTCAACTGGATTAACTCCTGATCAAGTAAGACGTGGAATAGAATGGCTTAAACTAAAAAATTTGGCAAATGTCGAAGAATCAAAACAAGTCTATCTTAGACTGGGTGAAAATGGATTAGAGGCAAACGCCAAGGGATTGCCAGAACGACAATTACTTAATCTTCTAAAAGATGAACCTAAGAAATTAAATGAATTAAAAAAAGAACTAAAATTTGTTTTTGGCCCTGCAATCGGTATAGCCAGAAAAAACAATTGGGTTGAAACCGACGGCGAAAATGTCTCATTAAAAACTATTCCACCAGAAACATCTGAAGAAAAAATTATCAAAAAAATTGGAACTAACAGAATCCTAATTGATGAAATTGAGGACAAAAATGCATTAGAGTCTCTCAAAAAAAGACCAAACTTTCTCATCGAAGAGATTGAGAAATCTCAAAAAATTTCCTTAACTGAAAAAATTGAAATTTCTGAAGATACTGGAACAAAAGCTATTGATGTCGAAGCAGCAGTTCCTCAAGTTTTCGTTGCAAAGACTCATCCACTGAAAGATACAATTAATGAGATCAGAGAAATTTTTGTTACGCTTGGATTCAGCGAAATAAATGGAACTTTAACTCAGCCTAGTTTCTGGAATTTTGATGCTCTCTTTACTCCACAAGACCATCCTGCAAGAGAAATGCAAGACACATTTTATCTTGATGGAATAATTTCTAAAAAAATAGCATCGCCAAAGCAGATTCAACAAGTTTCAAAAGCACACAAGAATAATTGGAGATATCTATGGAGTATAGATGAAGCACGTAAAATGGTTTTAAGAACACATACAACTTGTGTCACAATCAAACACCTAGCTGAACAAAAACCCGATGAGGCAAGGGTTTTCTCATTAGGACGAGTTTTTAGAAATGAAAAAGTTAGTTACAAACATCTAGTAGAATTTAATCAAATTGAAGGAGTTGTAATTGGAAAAAATACAACACTACGAGACCTTATGGGAATTCAAAGAGAATTTTACAAAAGAATGGGCCTTAACAAAGTAAAATTTTGGCCAACATTTTTCCCATACACTGAACCATCATTGCAATCTATGGTGTACAATGATAGATTAGAAAAATGGGTTGAATTATTTGGAATGGGAATTTTTCGACCAGAAGTAACCAAACCTCTTGGAATAACAAAACCTGTTCTAGCTTGGGGAGGAGGAATTGAAAGAATTGCAATGCTAAAGTACGGACTAGATGATGTTAGAGAATTTTACAATAATAATTTGAAATGGTTAAGGAGTGTTTCAAAATGCCAGTAGTTGAACTTGAACTTCCAAGACTTCAAAAATTGGTTGGAAAAGCAACAAGAAAAAAAATTATGGAAACGCTTCCGTTTCTTGGTTTAGATATAGAATCAGAAGAAAATGATTTAGTTCGTGTAGAGTACAGTCCAAATCGTCCTGATTATTCTACTGATTTTGGAATTGCGATAGGTTTGCAAGGATTGTTGGGAACAAAAAAAGGAATACAAAAATTAAAAATCAAAAAAGTAGGTAATTTTCAGATTAAGGTTGATCCATCAGTAAGTAAGGTGAGACCATTTGTTACAGGAATTGTTGCAAGAAATGGAAAAATCGATGACAGAGTTTTACGACAAATCATCGTCATGCAAGAAGATCTTCATTTTGGAATAGGTCGCCGTCGTAAAAAATCTTCAATAGGAATTCATGATTTAGATACAATCTCATTTCCATTATCATATACTACAACTACTAGAGACCACAAATTCATTCCACTAAATTCAACAAAAGAAAACAGCATTTCTGAGATTTTGAAAAATTCAGAAGTTGGTCAGGATTATGGACACATTTTAGGAAACTCATCTAAAGTTCCAATTATACTTGATTCAACCGGAAATACAGTTTCTTTTCCACCAATAATTAATTCATCAATGACAACTGTTACAACAAAAACAAAAAATCTTTTTGTTGAAGTTACAGGAACTGACAAAAATGATGTTGAAGACATGTTGTCGGTCGTCGCTACCATTCTTCAAAGTGCCGGATTCGAGCTTTGTACAGTAAATATTTCTGGAGCAAAAAATTCTACCCCTCAATTCAAAGACAGAAAAATTATTCTTAATGAGAATTTGGCAAACTCTATGCTAGGCTTGAATCTTTCACCGGCGAAAATTGCTAGTACTTTAAAAAAATGCAGACTAGAAGCAACCATAAAAAACAAAAACATTGTTTGCACTGTTCCACGATATCGATTTGATATTTTTGGAACGATGGATTTGGTAGAAGAAGTTGCCCTGGGGTATGGAATAGAAAATCTCACTCCACATCTTTCTCCTTCTCAAACTATAGGACAAAAAAACCATGAATTTGAAACCTTGAATAGTTTGAGTCATACAATGGTAGGTCTTGGTTATATGGAGGCTCTTAATTCAAGCTTGACAAGTAAAAGAATTCTTTACGAACTTACAAACCGTGATTCATCCAACATAATTTCTGTAATGGATTCAAAAAGTCAAGAACATACTATACTTCGTGATTTCATCTTAGCTGGATTGATAAACAATCTGTCAAGTAACATTCATGAACCTTATCCCCAAAAAATGTTTGAAACAGGAACAGTTTTTTCAAAAGGTGATCCAATAAATGAAGAGATCCATTTAGCTTGTGTTAGTGCTCATAATGATGCTAACTTTTCTGAAATCAAATCAATTATGCAATCAACGTTAAAAACTGGATTTAATATTGAATGCAATACAAAAACATCTTCTCATCCAACTTTTGCTGAAGGAAGTACAGCTGAAATCATAGTTAACGGAAAACCATATGGAATCATTGGTGAAATTGATTCTAAGGTAAAAGAGAACTTTAAGATACGAATCCCAGTCGTCGGATTTGAAATTAAACTGTCTGGATTAATATTTGACTAAGTTAGTTTCTTAGTGCCCTTAGAGCAGGCACATAGACGGATTAGAATGATGTCGATCGTAATGATGCCAATGATTTCTAATTCACCCAGATGTGCTACATATTGGGCAGCCCCGGTTAAAGATCTCAGGGAGGAGAATGGCTATCACCAATGATCCTGTGCGAGTCAGAACCGGGGAACAATTATTTTTCAAGTTAATGGATAAGGAATAAAAAATACATCATTACAAAACATTCAACATGGTAAATTACTGGTTAGCAAAACAAGAACCAAAAAGTTACAACTTTTCTTCCTTAAAAAAAGACAAAAAAACAATGTGGGATGGTGTTCATAACAATCTAGCTCTAAAACACATCAACAACATGAAAAAAGGTGATTTGATTTTATTTTATCATTCTGGTGATGAAAAACAAGCAGTAGGTATTATGGAGGTTACATCAAAACCGTATCCAAATCCTGAAGAAAAAAATAAAAGATTTGTTGTCGTTGATGTCAAATATAAAAAAGAATTAGCAAATCCTGTCACATTAGCAGAAATGAAAAAGCAAAAAAAATTCAAAAATTGGGAATTATTGAGAATTTCAAGATTATCTGTAATGCCTGTTCCAAAAGAAATTTGGAGCTCTATTATGAAGATGTCTAAAAAATAAGTTTGAAAATAATCGGTTTATTGATATATACCATAGTATTATCAGAGCCATGGCAACAGCTTACGTTCTAATAAATTGTGAACTAGGTTCTGAAGAAGCAATTATTCAACAACTAAAGGGTCTAGAAGGTGTCAAAGAGGTTCATGGAACCTTCGGAGCGTACGACATTTTGGCAAAAATCGAATCAGATACTGTTGAAAAATTAAGAGAAACAATCACATGGAAAATCAGAAAGATCGAAAAAATTCGTTCAACATTAACTCTGATGGGAATCGAAGGCCAAACATAATCACCTCTTTTTCTTACAATGCTACTTCATTTTATTTTTGTAATTAAAGAAGAAGATTTAGAGAAAAGAAAGATTGAATATGAATATGTTAAACAAATGGCACAATTCTTCAAAGTTTGGATAAAAAAACACTTTTCAAAAGATTTTGAAGTTAAAACTGATGAAATGATTACAACTCCTAGGAATCTTCTTCAAAGATTAGACACTCACCTTCTTGTAAAAGATCATGAGGAACGTGGAAAAGACACTTATCATTTCTATCTAAGTCACTTCAAACCATTTTGGACAGATTGCACCTGTGAAGGATATCATGCAGAAAATTTTGGAATGGTTTGGTGGCAACAACCAAAAAATCAAGATGATGTGTTATTTTTAGCTGAAAAAAACTGTACTGCTGTGTCTCATGAACTTGCTCATGAGTTATTGCGTCAGGCTGGTCACAAAAGATTCACTCAAGACGTCCATGATGTTTGGACCAAACATTTCTACAGTGATTTGAATTTTGAACAATATGGAAAAGACTTTGAAACTACTCAAGAAAACCCAATGTTTTTAACAATTGATACATCAAGTTTTCGGTTATAGTCAAATCACCATTTTCTTTTAAATAAAAATTTCAAAATTTCTTTATGTTTATTTGTAGAGGTAATTGTAAAACAAAATTTCATCTATCGCTTGGGAATACATCACATCGTTACAACAATGGACAAAAACGTTGTAGTGTTTGTGATGTTTATTTTAGGTGGAATGGAACAAAGTGTCCTTGTTGTAATGCAATCTTGCATGTTAGACCTCGACATTCAAAAGCCAAGAAAAAATATTACAATAATGAGGGAATAAAATGGATTTAGTGTTGACTAAATGTTAACACTTTGTAACTGAGTAGATATTGTTTTCAAAATTGGCTGTTTTGAAATCTAATTTATGCTCTGCATCTTGCTTTCTGGATTTACTGAGTTTTTCAAGTTCCACCAATGCCTCCCCTCTGAAACCTACTGAGGAGCCATAAATGGCGTCACCTAATTGAGTGCCATGATCTCCTTTCTTGATGTCATCAACAATGGTATAGAATTTTGTAGTTTCACGTTTGTTAACGGGTTTTCCAGTTGCTTTGTTAAATGCAATTGCAATGTACATACCATTACTTTTTACGGCTACAGGGACTTTGTGGTTTTTTCCAGAAGCCCCTGGAATAGTTTCATTGATTAAAACTTCACATTTGTGATACATACTTGAAACATATGCATAGAAACGATATTGAGCAAACCTTCCTGCATCATCTTCTTCACAATCAACAAAGACTTGGTGTAACAATCCAAGCGCACTATCATTCATGCTTTGTAATCTATCATCAATTCTACCACGTTCTAATAAATCGGATTTGCATTCTTTTGCAACTAATACTAAAATAAAATCTGGTAAATTATAGTTCTTTAGTGCAGCAACATATGCACCAGCTTGTGACATACCAAATTTAGGAAAACCTTTGTTAACCATCTTAAAACGACCTCTGCCTCACAGCGAGATTCTAGAATACTCCCCCAAACAACATATCTAAAAAACCGTTTTTCGCTTATAATTGTTAGGAAATTTCACGCCTAATAACAAGCAATTCGAAATATTAAATTCAAGTCAAACCAAAACCAGTTGTGGAAATAGCTACTACGCCAGAAATGGTTTCAAATGTATATAAAAAATCTGAAGAAAATATTAAAAAATTTAGAAAGATCGTCGGCAGACCACTCACACTTGCAGAAAAAATTCTTGCAGGACATCTTGTTGAAATTCAAGAAAAAAACCTTGATGATGGTAAAAATTATGTTTTTCTTAGACCAGACAGAGTTGCTTTACAAGATGTAACAGGACAAATGGTAATGCTTCAGTTTATTCAAGCTGGATTAAAACAAACATCGTTACCTACAACAATTCATTGTGATCATTTGATTCGTGCTAAAGTTGAAGGTGAAACTGACATGCGAGTTTCATTGGATGAAAATAGTGAAGTCTTCAAATTTTTACAATCAGCAGCTAGCAAATATGGAATTGGTTTTTGGAAACCAGGAGCTGGAATAATTCATCAAGTTGTTCTTGAAAATTATGCATTTCCTGGCGGTTTGATGATTGGAACCGATTCTCATACCCCAAATGCTGGTGGTTTAGGAATGGCAGCAATTGGTGTCGGAGGTGTTGATGCTGCAGAAACTATGGCAGGAATGCCTTGGGAGGTTCTTTATCCAAAACGCATTGGAGTTTATCTTACTGGTGAACTAAATGGTTGGACAGCTCCAAAAGATATCATTCTGCGAGTCGCTGGAGAACTAACAGTATCTGGTGGAACAAATTCGATAGTTGAATACTTTGGTCCTGGAACAAAATCAATTAGCTGTACAGGAAAGGCAACAATCACTAACATGGGGGCAGAAATTGGTGCAACATGTTCCATATTCCCATACGATGAAAGAATGGAAACCTATCTGAAATATACAAACCGTGAAAAAATTGCAGAGCTTGCAAATGAACATAAAGAATTACTAACTGCCGACTCTGAAATAGAACAGAACCCAGAAAAATATTTTGATAAAGTAATTGAAATTAATCTTTCAACTCTTGAACCACATATTGTTGGACCTCATACTCCTGACTTGGCAAGACCAATTTCACAACTTGCATCAGATGTTAAAAACAATCAATATCTTGATGAAATCTCAGTAGCATTGATTGGAAGCTGTACAAATTCTTCATATGAAGACATGTCTAGAGCTGCAAGTCTTGCAGAGCAAGCAAAAGAAAAAGGAATAAAATCAAAAATCCCTTTACTCGTTACTCCTGGTTCTGAACAGATAAGGGCCACAATTGAAAGAGATGGACAAATGCAATCACTCAAAGACATTGGCGCAACAGTTCTTGCAAACGCATGTGGACCATGTATTGGTCAATGGTCAAGACCTGAATTGAAAAAAGGCGAACCAAATACCATAGTGTCTTCTTTTAATCGAAATTTTCCAGGACGAAATGATGGAAGAAGAGAAACAATGAGCTTTCTTGGAAGCCCGGAATTAGTAATTGCATTAGCTCTTGGCGGAAATCTCTCATTTAATCCTCTAACTGATTCATTAACTGCAGAAGATGGTTCTAAATTCAAATTAGATCCACCAAAAAAATCACCTGAGGTTCCAGAAAATGGATTCAAAAAACCAGAGGGAATTTTCGTTGAACCCTCAAAAAATCCGGAAAGCGTGGAATTAATTATTAATAAAAACAGTAAGAGACTGCAGCTTTTAGAATCATTTGACGCATGGAATGGAAAGGACTTTGAAGAATTACCTATTTTGATTAAAGCTAAAGGAAAATGTACTACGGATCATATCTCTCCAGCAGGAGCATGGTTATCCTTTAGGGGCCATCTTGATAATCTAAGTGACAACATGTTGCTTGGAGCAGTGAATGCATTCAATGATGAAGTTGGCAAAGGAAAAAACATTCTAACTAATGAAATTGAATCCTGTCCAAAAATTGCCAGACAATACAAGGAAAAACAAATTCGTTGGGTAATAATTGGTGATAGCAACTATGGTGAAGGTAGTAGTAGAGAGCATGCAGCAATGACTCCTAGATTTTTGGGATGTGCAGCTGTTATCGTAAAAAACTTTGCAAGAATTCATGAAACAAACCTGAAAAAACAGGGAATCCTTGCATTAACTTTTGAAAATGAAACTGATTATGATAAAATCAAAGAAAATGATAGAATAAGCATTGTGGGATTAAACAATCTTAAACCTGAAACACCTGTCAAATGCATAATTCAACATGATGATGGCGCAAAAGAGGAAATATCACTA
>JBHIUX010000026.1:1199-11401 GCA_042138065.1 Nitrosopumilaceae archaeon | reverse complement strand
CCCATTGGAAAATTTACAGATTCTAGTTTTGAATCACTTGGAATAGTAAGAATTCCAAAAACTCCAATGATAAATGCCGCAATTGCGATTGGCACTATAACTTGAAGCCTTGTTGGCATGTTTTGTAACTATTGTTTTCCTTTTAAAAACTAAAGTAAATCTCACAAAAGTGAGTTTTTAAAATCACTAATTGATGAGGAAGTTGCGCGTGTTTGTTGTCCAATGTCTTCAATCGTTGCACCATTGTATGTTTTGTCCAGATACCTTCCTGCAAGAATCATCGGGCCTCCAATTGCGCATGTTACTCCAGTTGGTTCTGGAACCCATAACATGATAAAACCAATTTTTTGAAGTTTTTTTCCAGGAGCTGGAGCCTTGTGTAAAGCGCCAAGTGATTTTGCAGCATTCCTATCATGAATTTTGGCAATATCACAATACATGCTGTTTCTTCTTTTTACAGAGCCAGAATATGCTCTAAGCTGTGCAACTTTCTTTGCCAGTGCGTCTTCCATTTCCATTTTCATATTTTTGAAAAATTAGTTAAAATTCAAAGATCAAGTTCGGTTACTCTGTAGTCAACAATCCATTACCAAAGTAGGGTTTTGCTCTATTTTTAGGAATGAAATTATATCATGGTACATGGAAATCAAAAATAATTGAAGAAAAAAGATGCCAAGAGATTAGAATCGATAAAGGCGGCACATCAATCAGAAAAAACGTCTTCAAGTTCCAGAATGGAAGACTATTTGGAGGTTATTGCTGAGTTGGTTGAGCTTAAAGGCTATGCAACTACGCTAGATATTTCGCGATACATGGATGTCAGTGCTCCCAGTGTCACAAAAATGCTACAGAGACTAGATGAGAGCGGATTTTTAGAATACGAAAAATATCATGGAATTAATTTAACACAAAAAGGAATTCAGCTTGCAGAAAACATTCGTCAAAAACATGGAATTTTATTAGAGTTTTTAGAAATTTTGGGGATTGGTCATGATACTGCAAACCAGGATGCAGAAGGCATTGAACATCATTTAAATCCTAAAACAATAAAGCAACTAAGAAAATTCATTACTTTTCTAAAATCAAATCCAAAAATTCTGGATAACTTTAAAAATCTTTAAGAAAGATTTGAATGTCATTTTGAGAAGAAGCAAATTTCATTAATTGCTTTGCAGCATCTGAGCGTCTTGGAATTTTAATTTGTCCTTTTCTTCCAATTCTGGATGATGTGATGTATTTATCATCAACATAAACATCTGCATGCATTCCCGTATACTCTCTGCTAACTGAAAGAATTACTGCAGTTTTTGATTCTGAGAAAGAAAAAGGCAATTCGTAATCAGAAGAGGATTCATCAGATGGTCCTTTCTCTACAACATCGATATGTACCTTGAGTCTTTTTTCTAAATCGTTTATTGTAGAGCCGCCTCTGCCAATAATTGACGGGATGTTTTGTTTGTCAACTTTGACTTTGACACTGTTCTCAGAAAGAATTTCAACTTCTGCTCTTGGATCAAATTTTTTAAAAACTTCTTTTACTTTTTCTTCTGCTAACTGCTCTACACCAAATTTTGTCGCTTTTTTTGAGACAGGAACTATAACGTTTTCTTCTCCAAAGGTGTAAATTTCATGCTCTAGTGTATGATCTTCAAAATCTCTAATCTCAATAACTGGCCTTGCAAGATCTTGTTCAGTCATTCCAGAAGGAACTTTGACCTTTAATTCTAATTCGTATACCTTGGCAATTTTGCCATCCTTTACAAAAACAACAGTATCTAGAACATTTGGAATAATTCCTAACTCTATTTTTCCAATGAATCTTTGAATTGCATCAAGTGGAGAATTGGCATGAACCACGCCCACCATTCCAACTCCAGCCAACCTAAGGTCAGAAAATATTCTAAAGTCCTCTCTTCGTCTGACTTCATCAAAAAAGGTGTAGTCAGGTCTAACTAAGAGAAGAATATCAGCTGAATTTTCAAAGCTTCCATCCAATCTTGTATACTGAGTGATTCCAGCATCTACTTGCAAGTCTCTTGGCGATTCAAATGTTTTAACAATTTTTCCGCCGCTGTGATAGAAATTTGCAAGACTTGATGCAAGTGTGCTTTTTCCAGAACCAGGTGGTCCTGAAATCAAGATTCCTTCTGCGCGTTCAGAAAATCTAGCCATTAATTTTTCTGAAACGTTGTATTCGTTTAGCTCAAGTTTTACAATTGGATGAACAATTGTGATTTCATATCCTTCAGAAAATGGAGGCTGAGTGATTGCAATTCTGTAATCTTCATATTGAATGACCAGTGCTCCTGGTTTTGAAATTTCAATTGTGCTAGAGTCTGAAATTTTTGATCTTTCGAGAATTTGTGTTGTAATACTATGTAGATAGTCCCTACTTAGAATATTTTCTTCTAGCTTTGTTAGCTCAAATGCACCAGGCTTTCCTTTTTTTGCAAAAGGTGTCAGTCCTTCTTTAAGATGTACACTCATTGTTTGTGCATCAAAGAATTTTAAAAATTCAAGTTCTTTTTCTTCTTGTTCAGGTTTTTGATATTTTACTTGAATTCCTACTGCTTGTGCTGCTAAAGATTGAGCATAGTCAGAGGTGTACAAGATTGCATCGTTTTGTTTTGCTACATCTTGAATGATTGCATCAATTCTTCCTCTTTTAGCTAGACTGACATCATCACTAGTGGGTCGTTTTCCTTCAAATTTTATAGAAATTTGGTGCTTGCTTGAAAGGTCTTGAAGTTTTTTTATTTCTTCTAACCCAACAAAGCCTTGTTCTTTTTTCTGTGCAGCTTGTGATTGCAGTTCATCTAAGACTGCCATCGGAACAATGATTTCGGCATTTTCAAGCGAATTGGATTCAACTTCTTTAATGATTTGACCATTGATGATTATGCTTGTATCAACTACTATCTTAGACAACAACAAAAACTCCTCTCTCCTACTTTTAATCATAGCGGATTTCGTTACCAGATAAAGAATTAGTTTGAAACTGTGGATGAAATAACTTTCAAAACATTATCAAAGTCAAATGGTTTTGAAATGTATGCTTTAGCACCTGCAGTCAAACACTGGTTAATTATTTTTTGATCATCTGCTGCAGTAATTAGAATTATTTTGGCATCAGGATCTAACTGGATTATTTCTTTTAGTGCAGTATAGCCATCTTTTTTTGGCATTGCCAAATCAAGCAGTAAAAGGTCTGGTTTTAATTCAGAATATTTTTCTACTGCCTCTTGACCATCTGAAGCTTCGCCAACAACAGAATGTTGTCCGACTTCAAGAATATCTTTTAAGACCAATCTAATTGCATACGAATCATCTGCTACCAATATTGATGCCATAGTATGCTTGTTTAAGAATAATTATTTAAGCAGATTCTTAATCTAAAAACTCGGCATATTTTGTTTTGATTGATTGTTTTAGATCATCAATCTCAAGTTCGGTTCCGTGCATTAGATCTTTCATGAGTTTATTTGACTGAGTAATTGTTTCAAAAATCCCTTGAATTTTTTTTCCTTCAATGATTTTTTTTATCAATTTGTCATTAAGTAAAGCCAACTCTCCAACTTTTGTTTGACCTATCATTGGTGCCAAGCCTTTGATTTTATGAAGATGTTTTTGAATTTCAGAAGATATGTTAGTAATATCATCATCATCTTGACAAGATTTGATGAGATTAGACATATCATCTAATTCTTTATTGATTTCTAAAATTGCTTGTTTTGTAAACTCCTCTGACAAGTATGTTCGTCTAGAATTTTTCACACTCTTTTTTATACTGTGCTAAAACGATTTGTCAATAAATGAAAATCATCACAAAGACATACCTACTAGTGGGTATTTTGATAACCATTTCTATCATCAATTTGGCAATAATTTTTGGATTCGAGCAGGAAAATACTGCAGAATCATACTCTATTATTCGTGCTGGAGACCTTAAGCAAAAAACTGAAACCGTTTCGGCATTAGCATCATCTATTGCAAATGGAAATGATGAGGACAGAGAGCTGCTAAAAAATACAATTCAAGAATTTGAGACGGACTTGGGTGCTTTAAAAAATGGAGGAACTATTAGAGGACAAAACATTGTGACAATTCCAGATAAGATTTTAGAAGAATATGGTATGTTGGTGTCGTCATGGAATAGTTACAAAAATAATGCTTTGATAGTACAAGAAACATCTGTTTTTGATGAGGATGTTGTTAAGGCACTTAATTATGTGCTTGACAGAAACGAAGAATTAATTCTTCTGGCACACGATGTTGGAGAGGAATTAGAGAGTTTAGACAGAAATTATAACGAACACAAGCAAGTTGCAGGAGATTTGGAAGTATATGCAGAGCAATTTGCCCGCCAAGTGTTGTTAATATCAGTTGGTGAAGAGCAAGGTGTTGCAGAAGAATTAAAAAATTCAAGAATAAATTTTGAGTACAATCTTAGATTACTTACTGGCCAGCCAACCGATGATCTTCAAATAACTGACAAGTATGAATTTGAAAGCTTAAATGAAATTCCCCGAGAAAACTCTAAAAGCTTAAGAGAATTAGAACCGCTCTGGGAAGCAATTCAGCTACGAATTAAAACTATAGAAAATGAATCAATGCTTTCTTCTGAATTTCAACTTGCAAAAAATAATTTAGAATCAAGCAAATCAATAGTTTTTTCAGAAATTGATGGTTTGTTAGATGCTTGGAATGCAGAGCTAAACAAAACCGATGACACTCAACAAAACATTATCCAATCACTGTTAATTGTGGATTTGATAGTTTTTGGAGCAGTTATTTTTGTTGTCAGGCAATCATTAAATCCATTGCAAATTATCTCACAAGGACTTGGACGGGTGAAGGAAGGAATCTATGGTGAAAAAATAAAGTACAAGGCAGATGATGAGGTTGGTGACCTTGTACAATCATTTAACATAATGTCAGATACCATCAAAGAAAAAGAAGAAGAGGCAAAAAAAACAGACGTTGCAAAAGACGAATTTTTGGCCATGATTACGCATGAGTTAAAAACTCCCCTAGTTCCTATTCAAGGATATTCTGATCTTCTTCTAACTGAGCATTTAGGTCCATTAACTGACAAGCAAAAAGAAAGACTTTCAATAATAAAATCAAGTGCATCATCTTTGTTAGATATTATTTCTGATCTTTTAGATGCACAAAAGTTAGAACTTGGTCAATTGAGGATTAAAAAGCAAAGCTCGTCAATAAAAGACACTGTTGAAAAAGCAGTTGATACCATAAAGCCTGCAGCTGATGAAAAGGAAGTAAAAATTACTGTGAATTGTCCTGACGTTGTGTTAATGCATGACTCAGATAGAATCATCCAGGTGCTGACAAATCTATTAAAAAATGGATTAAAGGCTGTCAAAGAAAAAGCAGGCGCAATTCAAATTAACGTTGGCGACTATCCATCCGAAGTTAAAATCAGTGTAAAAGATAACGGCGAAGGCATTCCAGCTGAAAAACAAAAGGATCTTTTCAAAAAATTCTACCAAGTTGATGCATCGCTAACAAGAGAAAGGGGCGGCAGCGGACTTGGATTGGCCATTTGTAAGGGAATTGTTGAAAATCATGGAGGCAGAATAGGGGTTCAAAGTTCGCCAGATATTGGTACAACATTTACCTTTACCATTCCAAAAAAAGCATAAGATTTAGGAATGCAATCCATTCATAGAATTTAGTGAGTTTAGAGGAATTTGCTGAAAAAGCAGTTGATTTTGCGTCAAAAAATGGATCACAGTACTGTGATGTAAGAGCAGAATCCATTTCAAAAAAGGGAATTTTGATTGAAAATGGAGAGATAGAATATCCAATTTCAAAAGAAGACAAAGGAATAGGAATCAGAATTTTGCATTCAGGTGCATGGGGATTTTTTTCTATTTCAAACCCACAATCAATTAACGACATAGAAAATGCCGTGGATGAAGCAACAAAGACTGCCAAACATTATGGGGAGAAAAACAAAGCCAAGGTTAATCTTGTAAACATTTCAGCAAGCCAACAAAGAATTGATTATCCTGTGCTAAAAGAACCCAGTCTTGATGAGCTAGTTAAGATTGGGTTTGAGTGCGATAGAGTGATTCGGAGCCAAAAACGAATAATCAAGGCCATTTCTAGCCTCGGTTTTGCTACAACGTCAAAATATTTTGTAAATTCAGAGGGCTCGAAAATTTCTCAAAACATTACAGATACGGTTGTAGAGCTTGTTGCAACCGCGCACGAGTCAGGACTGACACAATCAGTAAACATTACTGAAGGAGGAAGAGGTGGAATGGAAAAAATTACAAAAGAAATTGATGTTTTAGAAAAGGCAAGGTTTGTTTCAGAAAAGGCATCGCAATTAATTGATGCAAAGCCTGCAAAAGAAAAAAAATCCACAGTTGTATTGAATCCTGATTTTGTTTCATTGCTAACACATGAAATACTTGGGCACCCGTCAGAGGCTGACAGAGTTTTAGGAAAGGAAATGGCCTGGGCAGGAGGTGCATGGTGGGCTGGAATGATTGGAGAAAAGATTGGCTCTGAAAACCTCAATGTGTTTGATGATCCAACATTAGAGGGAAGCTTAGGATGGTATCATTATGATGATGAAGGAGTAAAGTCATCTAGAACAAATCTAATTGAAAATGGAATTCTAAAAAATCATATGCAAAATAGAGAGACTGCCGATGTATTTGATTCAAAACCAACTGCAAACATGAGAGCAACATCATACAAGTTCATGCCGCTGATTAGAATGGCATGCACATGCATTGACAAAGGAGATTGGGAGCCAGACGAGATGATCAAAGATGTCAAAGATGGATTCTTTGTTTCAAACATGAAGATTCCGTCAATTGACATGAAAAGATACAACTGGAGCATATCATGTCAGTTTGCACACAAAATTGAAAATGGGGAAATTACTGACATGCTAAGAGATGTAATTGTTTTAGGAACAGCACCGGAATTTTTCAAATCAATTGATGCGTGTGGAAATGATTTCACCGTTCGGCCAATAACAAATTGTGGTAAAGGCGACCCGATGCAGTCAATGATAATGGGAAACGGCGGACCAACAGTTAGAGGAGTAGCTACTGTGAAGAGTGTAGAGTGATGGCAACAGAGCTAGAAAAGATTCAGCAGCAGGTAACAGTTTGCAAAAAGTGTGAGCTGTGCAAAACAAGAACAAATGCGGTTCCTGGAAAGGGCAGCAAAAATGCAGAGTTGCTATTCATTGGTGAGGCTCCAGGCAGAAGCGAGGACAAGAAAGGAGAGCCATTTGTCGGGGCTGCTGGAAAAAAACTTTCAGTTGCGCTAGAACATGCAGGATTATCTCGAGATGATGTTTACATTACAAATGTTGTAAAGTGCAGGCCGCCAAACAACAGAGTTCCCTTTGAAAGTGAAGAAAAAGCCTGTGAGGGGTTTTTGCAATCAGAAATTTCATTGATAAAGCCAAAAATCATCTGCATTATGGGAAATACTGCATATCATTCGCTGCTTGGCGGCGACAGCATTACAAAAAACCGTGGCAAAATTATTCAAAAAGATGGCAGGACATATTTTTTGACTGTTCATCCAGCTGCTGCCATTTACAATCAGTCACTACTTGATACCCTAAAAAAAGACATGAAAACGCTTGTGAAAACGCTAAACGAGATGAAGTAGATTGCGAGTTTTGCCAAGAGAGTTTTATGCTAGAAACACAGTGACTGTCGCAAAAGAGTTACTTGGGAAAAACCTTGTTAGAAAAAACGGTAATAGTGTGATTTCTGGAATAATTTGCGAAACTGAAGCATATAGATACAAAGATGATCCAGCTAGTCATGCATTTCGTGGAAGAACAGAGCGAAACAAGGCAATGTTTGGCGAGGTTGGACGGGCATATGTGTATTTTACATATGGAATGTACTATTGCGTGAATGCGGTTGCAAGAAGCAACAACGTTGAAGCTGGTGCAGTTTTGATTCGAGCACTAAAACCTCAAAAAGGAATTGATGTTATGAAAAAAAATAGAAAAACAGACTTGGTTTCAAATCTTACTGATGGTCCTGCAAAGCTAACTCAAGCACTGAGAATTAACAAAGCACAGTACGGCGTTGATTTGGCAAAAAAAAGTGAACTATACATCGCAGAAGGAATTGATTCTAGATTAAAAATATTAACAGACAAAAGAGTTGGAATAAAAAATGGTGTTGACAAGCGTTGGAATTTTAGAATAGACATCTAGGATTTTTTAGAGTCATTTTCATTGTCATTTTCATTTTCATCATCAATTAGAGTCCATGGTGCGACCTTGCCTAGAATTTGATGCCAATCAAGTCTAAACATCATGATAATGATAAAGGTCAGTGCTGCGCCAAATACAATAATTCCTGCATAAATGGCTGCAGGATCTTCAACCTGTTCTAAAAATGGCGCCAAGGCGTCTCCAAAGTAATGAGAGCCAAGCACTATCATGTAACCTAGTACAATTTTTCCAATCAAGGTGGCCACAAAGAATCGTTTTGGATTGTATTTTGCCAAACCAAGTGGAATGTATACCAAATCATCTGGAATTGGAGTAGCTGCTGCAATAAAAGCGGCTCCTGCACCATATCTTTTTACTAATCTCTGAAAAGGCCGCATTCTTTTCTTGGTTTCTTCGCTAATCATTCGTCTTCCACTATAACTCACATAGAAAATGATCTGTTTTGCACCAGCAGCAGTTACTGCAGAAAGCAAAGCAAGAACATGAAGGTCGTACTGACTGCCAACTGCCATCGTAGCTAAAACAAGAAAGGATGGGATTGGTACAAATGGGATCAAAGAACCAAAAAAGCTCACAAGGCTTAGAAATGGATACCCAACTTCGGGTGCAAATGGAAATAGGTCAATAATATCCACAAATCTTTGATTTTTCATGGATTATATAACTATAAAAAAATCAAAGACAAAAATGAAAATCCTAAAATCATTAAAATAACATCTGATTCAAGCTAGCGTAAATTGGCAAAGAAAAACTATCAGGAAATTTGCAACGCAATAGCAAAGATTAGTCCTTACATCAGGTTTGTTGCAGTCATTGGCAAAAAGGGTGAGCTGTTATCATACTATAGGCGTCATGGCTTGCGACCGATGCTTAATGCAAAGGACACAAAGTACCAGTTCTCCCACATTGCAAAAAGAACCGACATGGAGGCGTTTTTTGATAAGAGTCTTGGGCCTGTCGAGTTTGAATGGGAGGAAAGGAAAAAGGTTCAGATCATTTCATTTGCGATAAAGAATCACAGAGTTTGGATTTCAATTGACAAAAAGGTTGTCCGCTCTGAGGTCTTGAGGATAACTGATTCTTGTCTGCCAATTGTGAAACTATACTCATAAATTTCACTCTATTTCTTTCACAGTTTTTCGTTAATTATCAAGGATTCTCATTTTGATCTAGAAAATTTTTCCAGCTTGCACAAACAATCACTTATCATTTTTACACAATCCTTGTTTTGTAATGAAAAAAGTTTTCAACGTAAACAAAACTCAGAAAACCCTATCGCTTGCAGTTGCAATGTTTGCAATTGTTGGAATGATGGGAGTTTTTTCCAACCATGAAGCCTTTGCAAACCCAAAAACAGAAGACGGCAACAAAATTGAAGGAAAAAAGGTCTTTAATTGGATGCTGATCGGACGACCAAACAGCTACGATGGCGGTTGCGGAGACGGCAACAGAATCTTTGTTGATGCAGATTCTAAACGCGAAAGCATCAGAGTTGAAGATGGCGAAAAATGGAATGTTACTCAATGCAATGGAACAGGCAACAACCAAGCTGTCATTGAAAGTGCTGATGCTGGTTCTTACACCGTTTATGCAGTAGCAAAAGGAAAACCCGGAACTGGAGTAAAACTTTCGTGTGATGTTGATGATCCCACCAGTGATGATCCTGATGATAAGCTCTGTGAAATAACTGACTTTGAAATAAGAAAGGAAGGTGGAAAAACCCAGTTCAAAGTTGTTCCAACACAACTATTTGATGCATCATTAGAAAACATTATCTGGACAGTTGACGTCGACGGACAAGTAAAGATTCAGTTTCGAGTGTACGAAAATCCTGTAGCATAGAAACGCTACCTCTTTTTTTATTTTTTATAATGCCTGTATTTTGTTAATCAGTTCACAAAAAATTGGCACTAGAGTTTTTTTCTCGTTTTTATTAAATATTGAAAAAAAGGGA
>JBHIUX010000026.1:0-1099 GCA_042138065.1 Nitrosopumilaceae archaeon | reverse complement strand
AAAAATTGGCACTAGAGTTTTTTTCTCGTTTTTATTAAATATTGAAAAAAAGGGATCTACTTTATGACTTTGGTTTCAGAGCACAATGTTGAGGAAATATCGCAAATAAGAATGCAAAAACTGTGTGATAAAATATTAGAGCTTGATAATATTCGCTTTGCAGGATTAATTTCCAATAGAGGTAATTTGTTTGCAGGCGGATTCAAAAAAGGAATCATTCCAAAAGAGGATGATGAAAAAAGACGTTTGATGTATATGAGATTTGCATTAGAATCGTGTTTAAGAAACGATTTTGATGACTCGCTAGGACCGTTTAGATATTCCATAATTCAAAGAGAAAAGGTTTCAATTTTTACAATGAATGTTTGCAACTACCTTTTGCTGGTTTTTTCAGAACCAAACGGTGATTTGCATAACGGGGTTAAATCAATTCAAAGCATAATCAAAAGTATGAACTGATGAACTTTTGATCATATTTAATTATAATATGAAGATCTAAAATTTTAATGAATAAGGGCATTTGGGCAGTATCATTTATTGCAACCACATTACTTGTGGGAACAATTGCAGCAAGTTTGCCAATTCAAGACGCTGATGCGGCAAGAGCAAGCAAACCAAAAGAGATTGTTGTGGTGGGTTCCAAAGTGAAAGATGTTGTGAGAACCGTAAAACTTGATTCGTGTGATTTTGTTCTGTATTCTAGTGATAGAACCATAGTTGGTAGGAATAATGATGTTTCTGCAAATGCTGGCGGCGTAATACATCTGCCAGATATTGATGATGAAGTCTTGACCGCAGACGTTGACTGTATATTTGAGGATGGAACACCAGAATCTGTAATTGGTGTCGAGCTTAAAGAAAGAGGAACAACTGTGATTCATGTAGGTGACACTAGTAGACCGGGTGGAAGATAATGAACAAAATCATAATCCCTGTCATTGCAAGTGTTTTGATTCTTGGTTCATTTGGATTATCACAAGATGTTTTTGCACCACCTCCACAAAAGCCTGAAAAAATTAATGCTGGACCAGTAAAGTGGGATGGCGTCTCTAACAATTTTGAAATCAAACTTTTAGTTCATCTTCACAAGGATTCTGAC
>JBHIUX010000025.1:0-12082 GCA_042138065.1 Nitrosopumilaceae archaeon | reverse complement strand
CCTGCAATGAGAATTGGAATAAATGAAGAATACAAACTACCGGATTATATTCCGACACGAGGACATCTTACACTTGAGGCAAAAAAAATCTCAAAGAGTAGAAATTGGTATATTGGTTTAAAGGAATTTTTGGGATACTATCCTGCAGACTATTTACGATTTTATCTTGTATCAATTAATCCATATTCTCAAGATGATCTTAACTTTGACTGGGATGAGTTTGCAACAAAAATAAATTCTGAGCTCATTGGTAATCTTGGAAACTTTGTAAATCGTGCACTAGGATTCACGCAAAAAAGCTTTGGCGGTAAAGTTCCAGAACCTGATGTGCTTGATGATGCAGATAACGAATCACAGGAAAAAATCAAAAAACTAGCAATAGATGTTGGCACACTAATGGATCTGAACCACCTTGATAGGGCTCTAAAAAAAATCCTAGAATTTTCTGCTCACTTTAACCAATACTTTCAACACAAAGAACCTTGGAAAAAAGGACCTGGAACAAATTCATGTGTTTTTTTGTCAGTAAATGCTGCACGAAGCTTGGCAATTGCATGTTTTCCATTTATGCCAAAATCGGCACAAAAAATTTGGCAGCAGCTTGGTCTCGATGGAAATGTTTCAGATCAATCATGGGATTCAATTTCAGAAATTTCAATTCAAGCAAATCATCAACTTGGTACTCCTTCCCCATTGTTTGCTAAAGTTGAAGAAGATGACATCAAAAACTACAAGAAAAAACTAGGAACACAAAACTGAATTGAAAAGCCAAATTCCAAGAATCTCAACTAGAGGATATTATGACTTGGGAAGCGGAAAAACGCTCAAAACAGCCTCATATTTTCTATATCCGAAAAAATCCTTTACCAAATTATCTGGAGCAAAAGAAGTCACCATCATGATTCATGGATTACGAAATGATAAAAAAGCAGCAGCTAACAAATTTGTAATTGCAAAAAGACGACTAAAACATCTCAGATACAAACATCCTGTAATTGGATTTAGCTATGATTCAAACACAAAGGGTGCTCATTTGAAAAAATATGAGCTAAAAGCATTACGAGTTGGTGAAATGATTGCAAGAAAAAATGGAAAAAATCTGTCTCAGTTTATTGAAGATTTTAAAAAACAAAGCCCTCAAACAAAAATTCGTTTAGTTGGACACTCGCTTGGTTCAACTGTAATCATTAGTACCATTCAAAATCTTGCTAGAAAAGAAAAAAACAAAAATATTATTGAAAGCGTTCATTTTTTTGGCGCATCAATTCAAAGCGATTCAATAAATCCAAAAAAATATGGAAAAATATTACAAAAGATTGTTCATTCAAAAATTGTAAACTGTTATAGTCCTTGGGATGAGGTTCTAAAATATGCTGATGACAAATATCAGGTAATTAACCCACTTGGCTTGTATGGTGCAAAGGGTAAAACGATTTCAAAATATTCTCAAATAAAACTAAAACCAAAAAATCACAGATTTGTCAGCTACGCTGCAGTTTTGAAAAGATTTCCCTAGACCTACTGTTGATCATCAATGGTGAGCAAAGTTGTAGTTGATCTAATGTTGTCCATATGTCGAATTTTTGATGAAATGGTGCTGTTTAACTCCTCACTAGAGTTTGATTCTAATTTTGCTAAAATATCAAAAGCGCCAAAAGTTCCCCAAACCTCTTTCACTAGATCTACATCTTTGAGTTTCTGAATGGTTGATTCTTCAGAACCCAAATTGCAATTCAGCAGTACGTAAGCTTGCAGTTTTTTTCACCTTTAAAATTTTCAGAAACTTTGAGCTATAAAAGTAATATGTTCATACCGTATGTATACGTAATATTTTTCTATCAAACCCAGCATACATTGTAGTTATTTGTAATCAAAATCCTGATATTGTATAATTTCTAGGCTCAAATGGGCAGATATGGCACAAGTGGCAGAGGGGTTCGTCAAGGTACGTTATCGATTCCGTGATGAGGCCAAATTTGTCACAGTGCGGGTTACTGAAAACCAGTATCGAAATCTGTTAGAACTTCCAGTCATAGAAGAATGTGACATTGTTAAAGTCTAAATAAAACTAGAATCCAAGCTGTATTCTTAATGTCTGAAGAACATCAATCAAACACTGAATCATCTATTAGCAACGAAGAATCAAAAATAACAATTTCAAAATCATCTTACAATAAAATGCTAAAGGGAATTGTTGCAGCAATAGCAATTGCTACATTTCTTGGTGGATATGCAGTTGGTAATCTGGGTGGAAATTCTGACTCGCTGTCTTCAGATGAGATAAAAGAAATAATTTCAGCAGCTCAAGCAAATGCTCCTGCACCACAACCTGCTCAAGCTCCATCACAACCATCTGCTCCTTCAGTAATTCAAGTCTCACTTGATGATGATCCAGTTAAAGGTGATCCCAATGCCCCAGTGACCGTAGTAGAGTTTTCAGACTTTCAATGCCCATTCTGTTCTAGGTTCTACACCCAAACACTTCCAGCACTAGAGGAAAATTACATTGATACTGGAAAAATAAAATTTGTTTATAGAGATTTACCTCTTGATAACTTGCATCCAAATGCAAGACCAGCTCACATTGCAGCTGAATGTGCAGACGAGCAAGGAAAATTCTGGGAGTATCATGATGTATTATTTTCAAACCAGGGAGAATGGAACAAATTAAGCTCAGTCGATCTTAGCACGCAACTAAATGAATATGCCACATCAATGGGATTAAACTCTGCAAGCTTTGATTCTTGTCTTTCATCAAAAAGTATGGCAGATGAAGTTCAAGCAGATTATTTGCATGCAACGCAATATGGAGCAACTGGAACTCCAACATTTTTCATAGGAACTGAAAAAGATGGATTCATCAAACTAGTTGGCGCACAACCATTTTCAGCATTTCAAGCAGCAATTGATGCTCAGCTAGGATAAAATACCCACAATCGACCTTCTCAACATTGGTAAAATCAGTTAACTTTGTTGTTCTTGGTGAACAATCAATTGCAAATGATTTTGGAAAAAAAGGCACCGTTACTGATCTAACACTATATGACAAAAAAGAATCAGACATTATTAGAACATGGGTTGCACCTAGTGGATTTCCGGACAAGATTCAACCATTGTTCCAAGCAATTAATCTTGCAGAATATGTAATTCTGTATTTGGGGGAATTGGACAAATTTGTTGGAGAACAAATTGTTGCCCTAGATTTGTTGCGAAAAAAAGAAGGATTTTTGAGCCATACTTATGATGTTGATGAAAATAATCTGTCCTCTTTGATTAAAGGAACCGTTGTGGAGCGATACAAAAAGATTGAATCATCAAAGCTTCGCGAAGAGTTAAACAAATTACAACCATTGTCAAAAGAAGGCAAAACAAAAATCATTATTGATCATTGCTTTGATGTCAAAGGAGTAGGAACCGTGGTTCTTGGCAAAGTTGTATCAGGCAAAGTCAAACAATATGATAATCTGAAACTTTTACCCTCTGGGACAGAAGCAATGGTAAAATCAATTCAAATGCACGATGATAATGTAGATGAAGCCATATCTCCTGCGAGAGTTGGTCTTTCACTCAAAGGAGTAAAACCCGAAGAAGTTTCACGTGGGGATGTTTTGTGCGAAGATGATTCTATTCCAGTTAAAGATGAGATTGAACTTGATTTTAAACAAACTCCATACTACAAAGGAGAAATTTCAGAAAACCAAATGTGTCTTGTAAGCATTGGCTTGCAAATCAAGGCTGCAAAATTTAGCTCCATAAATCCAGTAAAACTAAAACTCGATAAACCAGCAGTTTGTGATAAAAACAACATTTGCGTTATTCTAAAACCAGAATCAACTAGTATCCGAATTTTAGGCAGCGGAACAATAAAGTAAATTTAATTAAATGAAATTTTTAGTGATGTTATGCGCGCATTAACGATGGGAAGGTTTCAGCCTTTTCATTTGGGACATTTGGATTTAGTAAAAAAAATTCTTGCAGAAAATGACGAAGTGATAATTGCAGTTACTAGTTCTCAATTTAACTACTTAGTAAAGGATCCATTTACTGCTGGAGAGCGAGTTGAAATGATTCACCACGCTTTAAAAGATGACAACGTTGACATGTCAAAATGTTTCATAATACCAATAGAAAATCAATTTAATATTGCAACATGGTCAGCATATCTAAAATCAATTCTTCCAAAATTTGATAGAGTGTATAGTGGAAACGATTACGTACACATGCTATTAGCTGATTCAGGAATTGATGTCATTAAACCAAAGTTTCTTGATAGGGGAAAATACAATGCAACAAGCATTAGAAAAATGATGGTTCAAGACAACGATTGGCAAAGGCTTGTCCCAAAAGCTGTTGCTAAAATTATTGAAAAAATTGACGGCGTAAATAGATTAAAAGTAATATCAAAAAGTGATACAAAACCAACAGAGCATTAAAATGAAAAAATTACGAGCTTGTCCAATCTGTCCAAACTGTGGTTCAAAAAAATTCAAGCGATTAGAAGATAATGACGTTAAGGTTAGATGTCTATCTTGCAATAAAATTATGAAAATATAATCATCTGTTGGTTTTTATTTGCAATAATTTGAGGCCTATCCATGGCACAGACATGGAAAGACGATGCTGTAAGCTTGGATCCAATAAAAAATGAAACCATAGCCGTTCTAGGTTACGGAATTCAAGGAAATGCCCAAGCAAATAACATGAAAGATTCTGGTCTTAATGTCATCATTGGTGCAAAAGAAGGTGGTTCTAGTTGGAACAAAGCTCAAGCGGACGGACACAAAGTAATGTCAATTGCAGAGGCAACAAAAACTGCAGATATTGTTCACGTCTTAATCCCTGATATGGTTCAGGCTCAAGTATACAAAGATGAAATTGGACCAAATCTTTCAGAGGGAAAAGCATTATCATTTTCTCATGCAGCTGCAATTTTTTGGAAATGGATTGAAGCTCCAAACAATGTAGACATCATTATGATTGCACCAAAGGGTCCTGGCTCAAAGGTCAGAGAAACATATCAACAAGGATTTGGAACTCCATCAATTGTAGCAGTTCATCAGGATTACACAAAAAAGGCTTGGGATAGAACACTTGGAATTGCAAAAGCAATTGGAAGCACAAGAGCTGGCGTAATTAAAACAACATTTCAAGAAGAGGTAGAGACTGATTGGTTTGGCGAACAAGCAGATCTTTGTGGTGGTTCAGCCTCAATGGTAATGAACGCATTTGAGACTCTAGTTG
The DNA here is from genome assembly GCA_042138065.1 of Nitrosopumilaceae archaeon. GTDB lineage: Archaea > Thermoproteota > Nitrososphaeria > Nitrososphaerales > Nitrosopumilaceae > DRGT01. The sequence continues at coordinate 6,841 of JBHIUX010000025.1, read as the reverse complement.
AAGCAGGTTACCAACCAGAAATTGCATACTTTGAAGTTTTACATGAATTAAAATTAATTGTAGATATGATTCAACGATATGGAATTAATGGAATGTGGAGACGTGTTAGTGAGACTGCAAGATATGGCGGATTAACTCGTGGCCCAGTTGTAATGAATTCAGAAACCAAAGAAAGAATGAAAAAAGTGTTAAAAGAAATTCAAGATGGAACATTTAATGAAGAATGGATTAGTGAATATCAAAAAAATGGCAAAAATGCCTTTGACAGATACATGAAAGAAACAGACGCACATCAAATAGAGCAGGTTGGAAAACAAATGCGAAAAATGATGTGGCCTGACTCTACCGAATAAACTCTAAATTTTTCTTAACTTCTTTACGCCTTTGTTAATGTGATCAATAACTGTTGACAATGGTGTTCCAGGACCAAATACTCCATTGACTCCAGCTTTTTCTAATGCTTTTTTATCTTCATCAGGAATTACCCCGCCGCCCATTACAAGAACGTCTTTGATTCCCTTCTTTTTGAGAGCCTTTACTACTCTAGGAAATAATGTTCCATGTGCTCCATTTAGCAAACTCATTGCAATTGCATCTACATCCTCATCTTGAGCAATCTGAGCAACTCTTTCTGGTGTTGCAAACAATCCAGAGTAAATTACCTCCATTCCTGCGTCCCTAAAGGCCCTGCATAGGACTAGGGCGCCTCTATCGTGCCCATCAAGACCCAATTTTGCCACTAAAATCTTGACTCTGCGAGATGCCATTTTCTGTCTCATATTTCTTAGATCTATTATGATTTTAAATCCTTTATTTGATTTTCTTGAGGTTTAGTTCACACCTAAATCTACATAAAACCATGCAATTTACTCCACTTGTGAAACCAATTATCCCAGTAAACTATGATCTTGAATTCGAACCAAATTTCAAAAATTTCACATTTCGTGGAAAAGAATCACTTGAAATTAACTCATTTGGATACAACAATACAATAACTCTAAACGCTGCTGAGCTAAAAATTAAAAATTGTACAGTAGAAACTGCCAACAAAACTCTAAAGGGAAAAATAAAACTTGATACAAAAAAAGAGTCATTACAAATCAAACTACCTGAAAAAATAAAAGGCAAAGCCATCATCAATTTTGATTATACTGGAATTTTAAATGATAGATTATTGGGATTTTATCGAAGTCAATACAAAGATAAAGGAAAAACAAAATATCTTGCAACAACACAATTTGAAGCAGCAGATGCACGTAGGGCCTTTGTATGTTGGGATGAACCAGAAGCAAAAGCAACTTTTGATATTACAATAATCACTGATTCAAATTTGACTGCAATTTCAAACATGCCAGTAAAATCAAAAAGAAAGTCTGGCAAAAAAACAGTTTACAAATTTGGCAAAACTCCTGTAATGTCAACTTATCTTGTGTATCTCGGTGTTGGCGAATTTGAATTTCTTAAAAGTAAGATTGGTAAAACTGAAGTTCGAGTTATTTCAACTCGGGGACACAAATCTAAAGGAAAGTATGCACTAGATCTTGGCAAGAAACTTCTAAGAGCATATGAAAACTATTTTGGAATAAGATATCCATTTCCTAAACTTGATTTGATTGCCGTTCCAGATTTTGCTGCAGGTGCAATGGAAAATTGGGGTGCAATTACATTTAGAGAGGCAATCTTACACTATGATCCTAAAACATCATCGACTCAAACAAAACAAAGAATTGCTGAAGTGATTTCTCATGAGCTTGCTCACCAGTGGTTTGGAAATCTAGTCACTATGAAATGGTGGAATGACCTTTGGCTGAATGAAAGCTTTGCCACTTTCATGGCTACAAAATTTGTGGACAAATTTTATCCAGAGTGGGATTCTTGGGAACAATTCATTGAAGATGCAATGAATGTATCCATGGGTTTAGATTCTCTAAAAACTTCACACCCAATCGATGTTACTGTAAAAAGCCCATCTGAAATTAGAGAAATTTTTGATGCGATATCATATGACAAAGGTGGCTGTGTTTTGCGAATGCTAGAAAATTATGTTGGAGAAAAAAATTTTCGCAAAGGACTAAAGCATTATCTCAGAAAATACATGTACAAAAATGCTGTCGGAGATGATTTGTGGAATGCAATTGGTCATGCATCAAGATTGCCTGTGCGTAAGATGGTTCATTCATGGATAAAGCAGGTTGGCTTTCCACTAGTCTCAGTAGAAAAACAAAATTCCACACTATCATTAAAACAAGAACGATTTCTCATGCTTCCTACATCAAAATCAAAAAAGGGAAGATGGGACATTCCTATCTCGATAGGGTTTAAGAAAGAATCTGCAAAAAAATTAATGACAAAAAAATCTGACACAATAAAATCTAAAGATCCTTGCATAGTTAATTTTGGTAGACATGGATTTTATCGTGTAAAGTATGATGAAGACACGTTATTTGATCTTAAAGCATCTATAATTAACAAAGAAATTTCTCACATTGATAGATGGGCAATACAAAATGATCTGTTTGCATTATGTGTCTCAGGAAATGAACCTCTAAAAAATTATCTTGATTTTTCTGACGCATACAATGAAGAAGAAAACTATCTTCCATCAATGAATGTTGCAAACAATCTCAACTTTCTATATTTTCTAACCTTTTTTGAGGACTTTAATCACGAAATTAGAGAATATGGATTAGATTATCTAAGAAAAACTCTTGACAGATTAACTTGGATTCCAAGAAAAGGAGAAAAAAATACAGATTCACTTTTGCGTAGCTATTCTATTGCAGCACTGGGAAAGATGGATGATGAGAATGTCATTGACGAAGCAGAAAAGAAATTCCAGCAATTTCTAAAAAACCCAAACTCTATTCCTACAGATTTGCAAGAATCCATATTCATAGTAATTGCTTGGCATGGTGATGCACAAACTCATAAAAAACTAATTTCATTATACAGAAAAGCAAAATCCCAAGAAGAAAAAATTAGATTCCTAACTGGACTGTGCTACTTTAAAGATGAAAAATTATTATTGAAAACTCTAAAGTTTTCTCAATCAAGCGAGGTTCGTTCTCAAAACATGCATATTCCCATAATGCGGGTTGCAGGAAATCCATATGGCAAAAAAATCCTTTGGCCATGGTTAAAGCAAAACTGGAAAAAACTTAGCAAAAAAGTGGGCCATGGAAATCCGTTATTAAATAGAGTTGTTGGAACAGTGTCTTTGATTACAGATGATACAATGACTGGTGAGGTGAAAAACTTTTTTAAGAAAAATCCTACTCCTGGCACAGAAAACACCTTGTCTCAAGCCTTAGAGCGTGCGCAAATACACTCAAAATTTTTGAAAAGAATTAGAAGTGAATATAATTTTCAAATTTAAAATTTGAGTATGGCAAGAAAAATTGTTCCTATAATCTCTGTTGTAACAATTTCTGCTCTTGGAATTTTATTTTTATTTGATACTAGTTCATATGATGATAAACAGTTTAACAGTACCTTTGATGTAGATGCCATCTATTATGAGGATCAAGGAATTGTTGAAATTAGCTTTAATGACAATTCTCAAAAAACAAGTTCTGTCGTTTTAGAAATATTGGGAATGGAAGAGACTTTTCAAAAAACATTTTCTGGCTCTAGCTTTGTTGAAAGAGTTCAGTTTGACTCTCCACCAAAATATGGATGGAAAATTCATCCAATAACATTGGATGTGGAACATGACGAATTTGGTAAAGTAGGAATAAAAACTGAGATTCATTCTGAAAATGAGCCGGCACATCCAATAATCTTTAGCCCGTAAAATGAAGCAAGAATTTATTTCAGATGAAGGGAGCTAATCTATACTTGACATTAATTTCTGAATTAAAAAAAGGAAAAAGAGGCGCAATTGCAAAGGCAATTTCAATAGTAGAAAATGACCCAAAGGAGGCTAGAAAACTTCTAAAACAGATTTTCAAAAAATCAGGAAATTCTATAGTAATAGGAATAACTGGCCCAGCTGGTGCTGGAAAAAGTTCATTGATCAACAAAACTACTGAAGCATTAAAAAAATTAAAAACAAAACCTGCGGTTCTTGCAATAGATCCTACTAGTCATGTAACTGGTGGTGCCATTCTTGGAGACAGAGTAAGAATGACTGAATCAACTGATACTGGTACCTACATCAGAAGCATTGCATCAAGAGGCGCAACAGGTGCTATATCGCGTTCTATTAGAAACAGTGTACGAATTTTAGAATATGCGGGATTTAATCCAATAATTATTGAAAGCGTTGGTGCAGGACAAACTGAAGTTGAGATTTCTAAAATTGCAGACATTACTGTTGTTGTTTTTAATCCTCATACGGGAGATAGTATTCAAACAATCAAAGCAGGTCTTACAGAAATTGGTGATATCTACCTAGTGAATAAAAGTGATTTAGATGGTGCCTCCCAACTATATGATGCAGTTCGAGACTTTATTGGAGCAGCTGAAAGTAATCCGATAATTTTGCAGACATCTGTTAAGAAAAATAAAGGAATCAATGTGTTTGCTAAAAAATTAAAAGAATTGATGGTTGAAAAGAAAAAAACAAAAAAGGAACAAGAAAAAATCAGACTCGAATCTGAACTTAAAGATATTGTTTTAAATAATATGAGTGAAAAAGTTGATGCAATGCTAGGTTCTGATAAAACATTTTCAAAATTTCTCAAGAAACTTCAATCCAAACAAATTGACCCATACGAAGCTGCAGACAAAGTTACAAAGTCTTTAGTAAAGTGATTAAGATGGCTGCAAAGAAAAAAGCAACCAAACAAGAAAAACAATACGTTACTGATTCAAACATTCCAGTAAAACGAGTTTATCTAAAATCTCCAAAAAAATCAAACAAGGAAGAACCTGGCAAGTATCCATTCACTCGTGGAATTCATGAAGGAATGTATCGTGATAGGTTTTGGACTATGCGTCAGTATTCCGGGTTTGGTGATGCAAAATTAACAAATCAGCGTTTCAAATTCATGCTTGAAAAAGGACAAACCGGTCTTAGTATGGCGTTTGATTTACCTACACAGATTGGATATGATCCTGATTCTCCGCAGGCTGAAGGTGAAGTTGGAAAAGTTGGAGTTTCAATTGCATCGCTTAAAGATATGCTTACAGCATTTGATGGAATACCATTAGGTAAAGTAAGCAGCTCAATGACAATTAATTCAACCGCGTCTACTTTACTATCATATTACATCGCAGTTGGTGAATCACAGGGATTTTCTAGTGAACAGTTGCGTGGAACGACTCAAAATGATATTCTAAAAGAGTACATTGCTAGAAACACGTACATCTATCCACCACAACCTTCAATGCGAATTATTGGTGATATGATTGGATATTGTGCAAAAAAAGTACCACAATGGTATCCTGTCTCAATTTCTGGTTATCACATGAGAGAAGCAGGGGCAACTGCTACACAAGAAGTTGCTTTCACTCTTGCAAATGCAATAGCATACATTCAAACTTGTCTTGATCAGGGCTTGAAGATTGATGATTTTGCCCCAAGACTGTCATTCTTTTTCTGTTGCACAATAGAATTTTTTGAAGAAGTTGCAAAGTTTAGGGTTGCAAGAAAAGTTTATGCTAAAATTCTAAAAGAAAAATTTCATGCAAAAAACCCAAAATCACTTCAATTAAAATTCCACACTCAAACAAGCGGTGAATCACTTACAGCACAACAGCCTGATAATAACATCGTCAGAGTTGCAATACAATCAATGGCAGCAGTATTGGGTGGAACACAATCTTTACACACAAACTCTAGAGATGAGGCATTAGCATTGCCAACTCAAGAATCAGCCAAAATTGCACTCAGAACACAACAAATTGTTGCACATGAAAGTGGAATTACAAAAACCGTTGATCCAATGGCCGGCTCTTACTATCTTGAAACATTATGTGATGAAATCGAGGATGGAGTTTGGAAATATCTAAAAAAGGTCGAAAAAATGGGCGGTTCAATAAAGGCCATTGAAAAGGGATTTTTCCAATCTGAAATTAGGCAAAATGCCTATCGTCTGAAAAAGGAAATTGATCAAGATGAGCGTGTGATAGTGGGCATGAATAAATTCCAAGATAAGGTTGAGGCAAAACAGGAACTCTTGAGAATTGATGATTCAGTAGAAATCCAACAAAAAAAGGCCATGAAAAAACTACGACAATCTCGTGATGCAAAAAAAGTTGAACGAACCTTGTCTGCCATGAAAAGCGCAGCAGAGACTGAAAAGAACTTGATGCCATTTATTCTTGATGCAGCCAAAGCTTATGCTACAACTGGTGAAATTAGTAACACGTTCAGAGAAGTTTTTGGTGAATACAGGCCAAAGGAAGTGTTCTAAATGAAAATTGATCACATTGCAATTGCAGTAAATGATGTAGAGTCTGCTGTAAAGCAATACCAAGAAGCACTTGGAGTTGATAACGTAGAGTTTGAAACAGTTGAAACTGAAGGCGTTAAGGTAGGGATTTTGCATTTAGCTAATGGAAGAATTGAATTAATGCAACCAACAAATGATAACAGTCCAATTAAAAAATTTTTAGAAAAAAAAGGTGAAGGATTGCATCACATGGCATTAGAAACAGATGACATTGAAGGTGAAGTTACTAGAATGGAAGGCTGTGGCATACAATTTCTTGGAAAGATTAGACCAGGATCAGCTGGAACTAAGGTAACATTCATTCATCCAAAATCACTACATGGTGTTTTAGCAGAGCTCTGTTCTCATCCAAAATAATCATTCCATCATCTTTAAAGTATCAGATGCTGTAATTATTCCAATTATTTTAGATTTTTTTGCAACAAGAATACATTTTGAAAATC
>JBHIUX010000024.1:0-12201 GCA_042138065.1 Nitrosopumilaceae archaeon | reverse complement strand
AAAGCAATACTTGAAATACCGGCTGCAGCAAGGCCAAACGTGATCGATAGATTAGGTTCAATTACCAAAGGCACTGCTACAGTCGAGGTAAAAACATAATGGAAAACACTAAAAGAAAATATGTTATTCCAGGTGATGTAATCACAACAGGACCATACAGACCTGAACAAAATGTAATTCTTGATGGTAATAGAATCATTGCAACTGCAATTGGAATTTCCGAGATTTTTGATGACGCTGTTAAAGTCATTCCACTTGCAGGAAAATACATTCCAAAAATTAACGATTTAGTTATTGGCAAAGTATTATCACATACTTCACTTTCATGGGAACTTGATATCAATTCATGTTATGTCGGATTTCTTCCAGCACAAGATGTTTTTGGAAGAGACTTTTCTGCTCATGCTGATGAGCTGACATCTAAATTAAAAAATGGCGATTTGGTAGTTGCTAGAATTGCAAATTTTGATAGATCAAGAGATCCATTACTTACAATTTCTGATAGAGAACTAGGAAAAATTGATTCAGGAGAATTAGTAAAAATTTCTCCAAGCAAAGTACCTCGCTTGATTGGAAAACGTGGAACAATGATTCAAAATATAGAAATGGCTACTGGGGCCGTTATTACAATTGGACAAAATGGCTGGGTGGTGGTGTCTGGCGAAAATAGAGATGGATTATTAAAGGCCATAAAAGCCATCAAAATGGTAGAAGCAGAAGCGCATATTGCTAATCTTACAGATAGAGTGAAATCAATGTTAGAATCAAACGGTGAATGATATTGGGTGGAAAAGTTTCGGATTTAGTATTACTAGATGAAAATGGAATTCGTTGCGATGGTAGAAAGGTAGATGAACCTAGGCGAGTAATGATCAAAGCAGGAGTTTTAAAAAATGCTGATGGTTCAGCATACATTGAATTTGGTGAAAACAAGATTTTAGCTGGTGTTTTTGGCCCAAGAGACGTTCATCCAAAACACATGGCAAATACAGACACCGGAATTATTCGCTGCAGATATCACATGTCCCCATTTTCTGTAACAGAGAGAAAAAATCCAGCTCCTTCAAGGAGAGAAATTGAGATTTCCAAAGTTCTAAAAGAAGCATTAGAGCCTGCTGTAATGCTAGAACAATTCCCAAGAACCGCTGTAGATATTTTTATTGAAATTCTTCAAGCCGATGGTGGATCTCGTTGTGCTGCTCTTGATGCTGCAGCAGTAGCTCTTGCAGATGCAGGAATTCCAATGAGAGATATGGTTTGTGCTTGCGCTGCAGGAAAAGTTGCTGACACAATTGTTTTGGATGTAAATAATGAAGAGGATCAAGCTGGTCAAGCTGATATGCCTGTTGGTTACATGCCAAACATGGAAAAAATAACTCTAATTCAATTAGATGGTGTTTTGACACCAGATGAATACAAAAAATGTATACAAACAGCTATTGATGGATGCAAACAGGTATACGAACTTCAGAAAAAAGCACTAAATGAAAAATTTTTTTCAAATGGAGGTAATGCATAATGGGACACACAACAATAATTGATGATCTAAAAAGTAATAAGATTCGTGAATTGCTAGAACAAGGTCAAAGAATAGATGGCCGTGCTCTTGATGAGCACCGACCTATATCTATAGAAATTGGCGCAATTCCAAAAGCAGAAGGTTCTGCTCGTGTCCGTCTAGGAAACACAGAAGTTGTAACTGGAGTTAAGGTTCAACCAGACAGACCATTTCCAGACATGGGCGATAAAGGAATTTTTATTTGCACAGCAGAAATTTTACCACTTGCTCATCCTAGTGTTGAACCAGGTCCGCCTGGTGAAGACGTAATAGAATTAGCCAGAGTTGTTGATAGAGGAATTCGTGAAAGTGGCATGGTTGATTTATCACAACTAGTTTTACAAAAAGACAAGTCTGTTATTGGAATTTTTGCTGATAATAGCGTTATTGATCATGATGGTAATTTGTTTGATGCTTGTTCCTATGCATCTACTGCTGCAATCCTTTCAACAAAGATTCCAAAATGGGAAATGCAAGATGACTTGCCAGTAAAAATTGAAGGTCAAGAATCTGATGCTCCAATCACAACAATTCCTGTCTCTGTGACAATGGGAAGAATTGGTAATCACATAATTGTTGATCCAAATGGAGATGAATGGGCATGTTTAGATGCAAGAATCACAATCACTACCAATTCTGATGGAAATATCTGTGCTCTTCAAAAAGGAGGACATGATGGATTTACTTATGAACAATTAACAAAGTGTGGCGAAATATCCACATCAGTAGGTGCAAAAATTAGGGAAACCATTAAACAATCGAAACAAGGCGGTCTATAAAATGGCAAAAAGAAAATCTCTCAAAGGCCTAGGTGCAAGATACGGAATTAAAATTAGAAAGCAATACTCACAAATCCATTTACAAATGAAAGAAAAAAGAGCATGTCCAGATTGTGGTTCAAAAAGATTCGGTAGAGAATCAGTAGGAATTTGGAAATGCAAAAAATGTGGCTTCAAAATTGCTGGCACTGCATATGACGTTAAAATTTAGTGCCAATATCACAATAGATGCCAAAGAAAAAACAAAATCAATTTTTGATTCAATTAACACTGATAACAAGTTTTATCCGGATAATCCTACAAACACAAAAATTTCTTTCAAAGATGTTATTTCAATTTCTATTGAAGCAAAGCAGCTCTCACATCTAAGAGCTAATCTCAACTCTACACTTAGATTGATTCAAGCAAGTTTTGATTCTATCGAATCGGTAAGAATATAAGAAAACTAACATCTCTTACAATACATGTCCTCAGGTCAACAAATTCCTCCATGGTTGCAAGAACAAATAATGAAAATGCAGCAAGCTCAACAAAGCCTGCAATCAGTTCATATGCAAAAACAACAACTAGAGATGGAATTAGCTGAATCAGACAAGGCTCTTGAAGAACTAAAAAAGGCATCAGATGATGACCCAGTTTACAAACATGCAGGCTCCATATTGATAAAATCAAAAAAAGAAGACCTCATTGCTGAACTTGAAGAGAGAAAAGAACTAGCAAATACTCGTAGTTCTGTATTAAAAAAACAAGAAGAACGTGTCAAAGAAAGCATCAAAGAACAAGAATCTAAAATTAATGAAATGATTAAAGGAGTATCATCTGGTGGCGCACAAGGTACTCAAGAAGCACCAAAATCTTAGCATTACAAATAAAATATTAAGAAAAAACACCATTCTAAATTGTGAAGTTAGATAAATTAAGAATTGTAGTTGATGAAAGAGAAAGAAAAAGTGGGATTCCAGATCTTTTAAGAATTGTAGGAATAAACATTGAAATGAAAACATTACCTATTGGGGATTACATAGTAGCACCAGAAACCGTTGTTGAAAGAAAAAGCATAAAGGATCTTGTTTCATCTGTTTTTGATGGAAGATTATTTGATCAATGTAATCGATTAAAGGAACATTTTCAGTTTCCAATAATTTTGATGGAAGGAAATGTGGATGAAATTGATGAAATTATAGAAAATCCATTAATATTTTATGGTGCAGTATCATCAGTTGCTTTAGATTTTAAAATCCCTGTAATAGCTACTCCAAGCGCAGATCATACTGCTAAATTACTTGTATCTATGTGTTCAAGAAAAGATATTCCAAAAGGACCATTTTTAAAAAAAATAAAGAAATCAAATGATATTCAAATGCAACAACTAGCAGCACTTTCAAGTCTTCCAGGAGTCGGAGAAAAACTTGCAATTAGAATGCTTCAAAAATTTGGTTCACCATTAAAGGTCTTTAATGCAAGCTCAAATGAATTGGCAAAGGTTGAAGGGTTAGGGGATGCTAGAGCAAAAAAAATTAAAAAAATGCTTGACATGAAGAGCAAATATCTTAAAAAATCAAATCAAAAAACACTACACGATTCATAAAATTTATGCGCTATTTTTGATTAATTTTCTTTTTAGTTGCGTTCCACATAAGGGACATTCAGAACCTGATTCAAAGTTCTTTTTACATCCAGGGCAATAATGAATCCAATTTCCAACATCAGTTATTCCTGTAGTCATCAGAGGCGATACCTTGAGATTAAGATTTTTTGCCACGTTTGATATGGCAAAATCATCAGTAATTATTTCCCCATTCATCTGCAAACACAAAGCAATTGCTGAAATATCTTGTTTTGAAAGTTGACTAAAGTCTCCAGTTTTTTTGGACACTGTTCTGATTTTTTCTATATACTCTGATTCTGGGTCTGAAATTTTCAATCTATTTGTTTCTAACAATGTATCAATTGCATCATGATTTTTTTTGATATGTTTTATTTCATCAAAAATTAATGATGTAGTAAAAAATTCATCACTAGTCCTAAATGGAATGCCAGCGTAAAATGCGCTCGCATCTAAAACTCTAAAAACCAAGTCGATTCATTTGACGCAATCCACGTTTTTTCAGTCTTACAAAAACTGCTTGTTTTTTGTATTTCTTAATAATAATTGGTTCTTCAAACCCTGCAGATTTTACAACTTGGGCATCCATGACAACACTGCAATCATGAGAACTAATGACCTGAATTTTTTCATCAGGAACGACAATTGATTCTAGTCTATAAACTGGCGCAACTGGAGTTATGATGAGAACATCTAAACTTTCGTGAAGAATTGGACCCCCCAGAGAAAATGAATGGCCAGTAGAACCACTAGGTGTCGCAATGATCACCCCATCCATTTTTTGTTTGACAGTATCATCTTGGAATTTAATTTCAATTTCTGCAGTTTTTGTAAGATTTTTTCTAATTATCAAAATCTCATTTAGTGCCGGAGGAAAATCTTCGCCTCCACAAGATGCAACGACTCTAGTTCTTTTGTCGAGGAAAATTTTCCCACTAATAACTTGCCGTATTGCAGTATCAATCTCTTCTATAGTAATCTCAGATAAAATGCCTCTATTGCCACCCACATTAATTGTCAGCAAAGGAGTTTCGTTTTCCAAATTTCTAAATGCTCTTAACGTTGTTCCATCCCCTCCAAGTGTAACAACAAGATCTAGTTTTTCTTTTTTCAAGTCTTGCATCGTTTCTAGTTTTCTGCAACCCTGAACTGAGACAGGAGAAATTGTAAATACGATAGCTTTTTTTGCAAGAAATTTTTTTGCTACTTTTTTTGCAGCTTCTTCAGCCTCTTTATTGCCAAACTTGCTAACTACTGCAACCTTGTTTAATTTCAAACAGCAAATATCGAAATATTCTCCTTAAAAATGGTAGTTTTCTGAACACCATGAGTAGATAAGATTTTTAAACAAATTCAAAGAACTACTGACATGTCACTTCTTCTAAAAGATCGAGTTTACACAATGGAATCTCCAACTGCTAAAAGAGGTGTTTATCCACTTCATGGCTACAAATTAGGTCTATACAGAGTTCCAATCAAATTAGAGGATCCTTTAGAAATTCAATCAATTCATGATGGTCTGAAAAACACATTTGAAATGGATATGTTTGCAGACAGAATCTATGCCACTTACAAATGGAAAGAGCAAAACATGGATGATCCTGATGCGGATGGTTATGAAGAGGTTGAACTTAGTGTTACAGTTGAAGTAGTTTCTGGAGAGGTAGTTGATATCATTTACCAGATTTTCCCAATTGAAAAATTTGGTGATCATAATTGGGTTAAAGACTATAGGAAAAAAGCTGATCATTATGCAAAAATGGTTATTGACACAATTTTACGAAATACAATTCTTGCTGATAAAATGATTGACTCGTTAATGACAACTGAAAAAATTACTGAAGATCATGCATTAGTAAAGTTAGAGGAAATGACTCCCCTTGCACAAATTGTTCCAGATGCAAAACCAAAACCAGTCAAAAAAGAGGAACAGCCAGAAGCTGCTGGTGCACCAACTGGACAAGTTTGGAAAGGCGGTGAACCAAAACCTGGACCAATTGATGTTGAATTCAAATCAAAGATGGGACCAACTGCTCCATTCAAAACAGCAGACGGTTATTCAATCAAGACTTGGGGAAGAGTTGGTACAGATAATGGTGTTTTAGGAGTTTGGGGAGAATTTGTTTCAGTTGATTATGATATTTGTATTGCAGATGGAGGATGTATTGACGCATGCCCTGTAGATGTTTATGAATGGGCTGAGTTTCCAGGAAATCCAGCATCAGGAAAAAAGCCATTAATGTCCAAAGAACCTGATTGCATCTTTTGTTTGGCATGTGAAGGCGTTTGTCCACCACAAGCTATCAAGATTTTCGAGCAAAAGTAACACTTTTTCATTGCAAATATAAATACAGAGAATTAATTTGCACAAGTAGGAATGGGCGTTAATCCTTTTACCATATTTGTTTTTGATCTATTCATAGTTGCTGCTATCATAATTACTGCATATACCTGCAATTTCTATTATCTAGCATTTCTTTCTAGTCGTAGAAACGAAAAACATAGTATCATTTCAATGGATGCTCCATCTGTAACAATTCAACTCCCAATATACAATGAAAAATACGTTGCAGCACGTCTTGTAAATGCAGTTTGTGCACAAGATTATCCAAAAGAAAGAATGCGAATAATGGTATTGGATGATTCTGATGATGATACTGTAGAACTCTTAGGAAATTTGGTTGATGATTACAAGTCACAAGGATTCCAAATTGAACACGTTAGACGTGGTACTAGACGAGGTTACAAAGCGGGTGCCCTCAAACATGCCATGAAATCTACTGATACTGAATTTGTAGCAATTTTTGATGCTGATTTTATCCCACCAAATTGGTTCTTAAAACGTGCAGTTCCACACTTTGTAAAACCAAACATTGGTTTAATTCAATGTAGATGGGGGCACATTAATGAAAACTATTCTGCAATAACTCAAGCTCAAGCCCTAAGTCTTGACTTTCATTTCTTAATAGAACAAAAAGCAAAAAGCAATTCACACCTGTTTATGAACTTTAATGGTACTGCAGGTATTTGGAGAAGAGAATGTATTGAAGATGCTGGTGGATGGCATACTGCCACATTAGTAGAAGATCTTGATCTAAGTTATAGAGCTCAAATGAAAGGTTGGAAATGTCTTTTCTTACCTGATATTGTCATTGATGCAGAACTTCCAGTACAAATGAATGCTGCAAAAAGACAACAATTTCGTTGGGCAAAAGGTTCAATCCAATGTGCTATCAAACTGTTAGGAGAAATAGCATTAAAAAGAAAAATTGCAATTGAAGCAAAAATACAAGCGTTCATCCAACTTACAAGACATATTGTTTTTCCGTTAGTGTTGCTTCAGTTTCTTGCCTTACCAATTCTTTTAGCAGCTGAAATCAATCTATATGTAGTTCAATTCATTCCTGCACTAACAATTGCTGCATACATGGCAATGGGACCAGGTGCGTATCTCCTAGTAATTAACAGAGTTTATGATAAATCTTGGAAATCAAAAGCCAAAGTTCTACCATCGTTATTTGTTTACACTGCAGGAATGTCGGTAAATAACACTGTTGCGGTGTTTGATGCAATTCTTGGTACAAAAAATGAGTTTTTACGTACTCCAAAATACGGAATTTTAAAAAATCCTGATGATTGGAAAAACAATGTATACAATTTACCATTCTCTAAAACAACACTTCTTGAGATTTTCTTTGGAGTTTATGGAATCTTAGGTATCCTAATAGCAATTTTCTCAAACAACCCAATTTTTGCTCCAATTATTGGAATTCAAACGCTTGGTTTCTTCTATATTGCATATCTGAGCCTTTCACATTCGAGATTTAAAAGAAATAAATCAAGCATAACTCACGTTCAAACAAAGGCAGAAAAAATGGCAAACCACATCTACAAATTTGCACTAGGAGGAATTGTTGCACTTATTCTATTTGGTGGTTTCATGGCATTTGCAGGTTACAACTCTGACATTTATCCACTAGATCTTTCAAGAGGTCACTTAGAGGGAATTGAGACATCATCTGACCCTCAAACAATTTTAGCACATCTTAATTCCATTAAAACAAACTTACCTGCAGAGGGAAATCCTGTCTGGATATTCCCAACTGAATCAACAAACTTTTCCAGAATGCAAGCAGATGTAGATGGAATGATTGCAAGTATAGAAAAAATTGCTACGGTCCCAACAGATAGTTCTGCATATCATACTGGTATGTTAGATGTAAAAGAACGCGCTGAAATTCTTGGAGACAACATTGAGGATGCAACCCCTTACATGTACGTTAGTCAATGGAACATTGTTTACAGTTCTCTTTGGATTGCAGCAATCATTGGAATATTTGCAATATTAAAGAGAAAGAAAGAACAACTAAAAGAATACGACGAATTAGGCGTCTAAGAAATATTTAGCTCTTTTCTAATTTCATCAACAGCTCTTATTCCAAAAATATCTCTGACTTGTTTTATTCTAATTGCTTCTTTTAATAAATCTCTTCCAAGGCTGTTTGTTAAAATGTTAAACACATCTGAAAATCTTATTTCCCATTTATCTGCACAATCGAGAATTTTACTTACTGCCCATTGTCTTACTTCGTGTGGTACTGGCATTTTTTCTTGAGCCTCAATTGAAAGCTTGTCAAACAAATTGATAATCTGAGTAGTTTGCTCTGCCATATTTTCAAGATCTTTAAGCTCACCATATTTTGATTCTGCATTCATTCTAATGTTAGATTGAAACTCTGATAGTTTCAAAAGAGCCATCATTTCTTTTGATGTATCGCTTGTAGCTTTGCTTGTTGCTCCTTTGAGGCCTTGCAATTCCTGGAAAACTTTGTCCGTTTTACTATGAAATTCTGAGGCTGATGCTTCAGATCTTTTTACAAGGTCAGAAATGCTTGAAATTTTCTCTTCTATGGTATTGGTTTTGTTTGATACGTTTTCTTTAAAATCTGAAAAATCTGATTGGATCGATTTTAGACCATCTCCAACAAATGCAGAAGAATCAGCTCTTTTTGCCAATGTGCTAATTTCGGATTCTATTGTGTCCATTTTACCAGAAAGACTTGCTAAAGATTCTGCTTTGGTAGAAACAGTTTGAAATTGTTGTTTTAAACCATCAATTACTCCATTGAGCGTTTGAATTTGTTCTGCTTTGCCAGAAATAGAATCAATTTTTTTCCTAATTTCTTCTAGGTCTTTACTAACCGATGAAGAAGTATCTGTTTTTGCAGAGACTTTTCTTAGATCATCTCTCACTTCGTCAATTCTTTGAGCAATTTTGATTATCATTTGAGAATTATTCTTAATTGAATCCATGCTTTGAGAAACTTTCTGAGATAGTTTTTCAGTTTCTGGACCACCTTCTCTAATTTTTGTAATTTCTTCTTGTAATCTTGCTGTTTGATCGTTAATTTTTGTAACTAGGTTTGATTGACCCTTAACTTGATTGAGTCCGGCAAAAAGTTTCTGGGTATCGTCCTCTAAGATGTTTATCTGCTTTGACTGTTTTTGAATATGTTCTAATGCCGAAGTTAATGAATCGATCATATTTTTCATTGTTACCAAAACCTTTTGATTTTCTGAGAAAATTTTTGTCATTGCTTTGATTTCTTTAGATAATGTTTTTGTCGAATCCGAAACAGTGGCAACTTTTTTTAATACTGCAGCTGGTGTTGGTTCTTTTTTTGTGGTTTTAGTCGTTTTTGCTTTTGCAGTTTTCTTCTTAGTTTTAGTTGCCATGTGATTTGATCACAAAGTATGGATAAAAAAGTTAGGAAAAAAAAATAGACGAGCTAATTGTTGACAATTTCTGGTTCATGAAGCAATTCATGGAATGTCTTTTCGACCAAACCATTCCTGCTTTCCACGAAATTTTTCGTGCAATATTCACATCGAATCATATGTTACGGTACTGTACCGTACTATTAATAATCAGGTAATTGTGTCGTAACCAGATGATTCTGCAGTCAGATACCCCAGGTGTCTTACATCACCAATCAGTTCACCTAATCATCACTCTGCTTCAAAATCAAAGAGTCTAACTGTTTTTAAAGAATTTAGTTACATGCGATCATATGTTAAATTATTTTTTACAACTTGATTCTCAAGGAATTCAAGGGTCTCTAAATCAGAGCTTTTCAAACATAATAGAACAGATAACTCCTGAATTACCTCACACTACATTTGTAACTGATCTTGCAATAATCATGATTTTAGCTGCAATTGTTACGCTTGCATTTTTCAAAATCAAACAGCCATTGATAATTGGTTATTTGTTTGCCGGAATGCTGATTGGACCTTTGTCCCCCTTGTGGGCATGGATACTTCCTGAGGGTGGACCGCCTTCTGGAACCATGGAGGGAATTGGTGTTCTATCTGACATATCTGCATTGAATCTTTTTGCAGAAATTGGTGTAATTTTATTACTTTTTGTAATAGGAATTGAATTCCCGTTTGCAAAAATTCGTACAATAGGAAAAGTTTCAGTTGGAGTTGGTACTATTGGATTGTTTGCAACTCTGGGTGCAGTATTTTTTGCAGCAAATTCCTTTGGAATGAATTTTATGGATTCCCTGTTTCTTGCTGCCGCTCTATCGATTAGCAGTACTGCTATCATTGTGAAGATACTAGAAGATGCTGGAAAAATTAAAAAAGAATCATCTATTCTAGTGCTAGGAATTTTAATTGTTGAAGACGTAATTGCTGTCATCTTAATTTCTTCATTACAATCCATTGCTTTAGTTGGAACCGTTTCTATAGAAGGAATAATTGTGGTAATAATTGTTGCAGCTGGTTTGATTGTAGGTACCTTTACAATTGGAATTAGAGTGATCCCTCCACTAATTGACAAGGTTGCAGCTGCTGAACATAGGGAAATCCTTTTACTGAGTATACTGGGTGTTTGTTTTGGTTATTCTTTACTTGCAAACATTGTAGGTCTATCTGTTGCAATTGGTGCATTTCTTGCTGGAGTCTTAGTTGCTGAATCGAAATCTGCTGAGGTTTCAAAAATTCTATCCAGCCCAATCAAAGACATGTTTGTAGCAATTTTCTTCGTTTCAGTTGGAGCCCTAATGGATATAGGCCAATTACAAAATTACATCTACCTTGCAATAGCGCTAATTGCAGTAGCTACAGGCATGAAATTTGGAGGAAATTTGCTTGGGAACTTTATTTTCAGACAAAAGCCTAGAAAATCACTAAGGTCAGCGTTTGCGTTGGCTGCCCCTCGTGGAGAATTCTCAATTATCATTGTTAAGGCAGGAGTTGATCTTGGTGCAGTTAGTGCATTTCTTTTCCCCCTAATAGGAATCATTTCTATTATCACTGCATTTGTTTCTCCATTTTTGATTAAAGCTAGTGATAAAATTGTCCCGAGAATAAAGGATGATTAGAACATGTCACAAGATGAAATGAAAAAACTATTAGAAAAAGTACATCCTGAAATCACTTCTTTTGATTATAAAAATAGCAAAGTTCCTTGCATAATATTATCTGAACAAAAATATCTTGAAATAATGAAAAAAGTTGCAGGAAAACCCGTATCTGTTGATACAAATCTGAATATTCTTCAAGATGGACTAGGTCATGTTTTTGTTGAAGTGGTTTTGACTTTTTCATTAGGTGGAATAACTGAAAAAATTTTGTTAAACGCTAATACGTCATTAGGCTTTTTTGAATCCTTAGCTAAAACATCGATGCTAGCTTTATCTTCATCAACTACTGATGCAAGAAATGAAAATATCTTTATGATTCAGTTGCCCAAACCCGAAAAAGCAGTGAATGCTTTAGAAATAATTAAACAAGGACTACAATCAGAAACAAAAAACAAATCAGAATTAATATAAAATTGGTGCAGTTGCCGGGATTTGAACCCGGGTCACGAACTTGGCAAGCTCGAATATTAACCAAACTGTACTACAACTGCTCATCCGATAAAGTCAGATTTCTATATTAAAGCGTACTGATCTTTTCAACATTGTTTTTAATCTTAATCTCCTAGGTATGTTATGGAAGAAAAATTACGAGAAATAATCATTCAAAAAATCAATGATACCCTTTCAAATGCAGATGAAATTCAAAACATCAAAAATTCACTTGGTGAGTTGTCTCATGAAACTAATGCCTTTTCATATGGTGTTGTTATAGGAAGATTATACAATTCCTTTTATTATCAATGTAGGCGAGTTTTGAAAAGAAATCCAAATGAAAAAGAATTTTTAGAATTTGTTGAAATTCTTAAGCAAAAAGAATCTGAAATA